>JBNLCS010000588.1:0-5774 GCA_050303935.1 Bacteroidales bacterium | reverse complement strand
ACGCATAGTAATAAACTGTTCTATCTTACTTCTTAACGAAGAGAACAGGGATGGAAAAGAAAAGTCTGCCAAAAAAATCCAACCAATTCTTATTATAATTTCACAGGTTTACATGCAAATTTTTCCTTTGGTACCCGAACACCACATTTTTTACACTTGTATTTGGCCTTTTTTTCAAGAATTTTGTCCCGTTTATCCTTATTTGCCCGGCAAAATGTTTTCGACATATAACTTTAAACAATTTTAAAAAGAAAACCCCATCATTCCTCAATCACACACCATTTCTTTCATCGTAATTATCAAACGATTGGAATTGTGTCTGACAGGGTTCCCTGTTAAACACCATCTTGTTCAAAATGTTTAATTTCAACATCCAGGTCATATTTTTGCAAATATCTGGCAAGGTTCTCAGCACAATATACAGAACGGTGCTGACCTCCTGTGCAACCAAAATTTACCTGCAAATTTGTTCGTTTTCTCTTTAAGTAATCATCAACTGTAATATCTATAATACTATAAATATGGTGCAAATAATCATGGACAGCTTCTTTGTCACGGAAAAAATCGACAACTTCAATATCTTTACCTGTAAGTGTTTTATACGCCTCATATCGACCTGGATTAGGCAATCCCCGGCAATCGAAAACAAAGCCGCCCCCATTTCCGGTATAATCAATCGGAATTGATCTTCTATATGAAAAACTATTTACCCGTACCAACAACCTTTCCGATATTTTTTCTTCATTAAATCCTTCTATCGTGGCTTTATTTATTATCTGGTTAAAAACATTCATTAATTCAGGAAACTTTTTAACCGTTACATTACCCTCAATAAATGATTTTAGATTTTTTACTGCCAAAGGTATGCTTTTAACAAATTGTGCTTTCTTTTCATACAACCCCCGAAACCCATACGCACCCATTGCCTGCATAATTCTTATAAGCACCATCAACGTAAACCCTTCATCAAATTCAGATGAACCAATCTTTTCATATTTTTGCAAGGCATTGAAATAATATTTTTTTAATCGTACCCTATTTTCTTCACTTAAATTGGCTTTGGCATCATATAGTAAAGAGGCCAGGTCGTAATAAAAACTCCCCTTACGTCCCCCCTGATAATCAACAAATGCCACATCTACCTGGTTCACGACAATATTAGATGACTGAAAATCACGATATAAGAAATGTTCAGAGGACAGGCCCCCTGCCATAGCAATCATCTTTTGAAAATCATTTTCAAGCAACTGTTCATTAAAAGCTATTTGAATAAATTTTAGAAAATTATATTTGAAATAATTTAAATCCCATTGCAGAGATTGAGCATCAAAAACTGATCGAGGATAACATTTACTGTAATCAATTACTTTATGTACCTCAAACTGTATCTTTAACAAATAACCAATAATTTTTTCATATAGACGAATAATCTCCTGATCTGAATGCTTTTCCTTCAAAAAATCATATACTGTTTTTTCACCCAAGTCATCAAGTAAATACGTTTTCCTATCATCTGAAACATGGATGATTTTAGCTACAGGAATTCCCTGTTTCAAAAATGAACCGGTAAATGATATAAAAGCCTCGTTCTCCTTTATATCTTCATTATAAACAGCTATACAACTATTTTTTCCTTTCAACCTGTAATAACGTCGATATGAACCTGACGGGGGAAGTGGCGTACAAGTATCCGGTATTTTTCCATATTGCTCAGTGAATAACCCCCTTACTATCTCAACTTGATTTTTTTTCATTATCATTAACAGATTGTTTTATAAACACCATAAAAGTATAATTAACTTTTTAAAAAAGCAGAACCAAAAAAAATGCTTGTCAAATTAACAGGTTTTTAATATCTTTAATTCGACCATGGTTAGAAAGTTTTGCTGTATTGAATTTTTTATTCAAAAAACAAGGTTATGAAATGGGTAAGGAATTTGTAAAATATTAATTTATTCATCTATGAGAATAGAGCTTTACAACTCTGACAAACTAAATTTTGTTGAATTAAATACTACCGGTGACAATAACAATTATGAAAGTATTGATTCTGAATCAAAATTTATTGACGGTGAAGTTTTTAACATTTTCACCTCATGTTTTGAAAATAGCAACAAACTATTTGACTATTTTGGCCCAACCAAATACAACTCCCGGAAAATTATACCTCTCAAGAATGAATTGAAAAATTTTTCTGAGCGCTTCACCAAAATTCATTCCCTGGATGACTTTTTATCGTTTATTGAAGAAATATTTCTTGGTAATAATTTTATCTTATCACTTGAAAAATCAGACAAAAGCTGGCAAGACAACTGGAAAATTTACGTTGACAGGTTAAAGCAGGTAAACAATGATATGATTGAGTTAATCGACATGTGTGTTGAACAGGAGAGGATATTATGGGTAAAAGGATATTAGGAGAAACAGGAAGAAATGCTGCCAAAGTCCATGATTCAATATTCGTTAATTCGTGTTTGATATTGAGAAACCCTGACACTTACGGATTTGTTTATTACACAGGGACGGATAATGGATTGATGATAAATGTTAAATATCGAACAAGGAACCTTGAACCTTGAACTCTAAACCCCGAACCACAAACTACCATCCATCTACCCCCTTCTCAGTTCACCGCTTTTTTGATATATCCTTTCAAAAACTTCGGCATTATCTTCAAATTCTTTTGTTAGTGATTCGATTGTTTCCATAGGCAAATCAAATAAGTCCAGAATAATCAAGCCATCCAGACAGTTGTTAAACGCCGGGTCAACATTAAAACCAACAATTTTTGCATTTTGTTGTAAATATTTTTTTAATAAGACCGGCATTGTATAATAAGGTTCTACATCTTTGATAAATTTATCAAATTTTTTAACATCACTTTCGGTATATTCAAGCATTACCTCTTTGTCAATATCTTTATAAAATTGAACCTGAAATTTGGTCCTGGGTTCAATGTATTTTGCAAGGTCATGGTTAAAAAAGTTAGCTTTAATAAAATCAACAATCATTGCTTTTGACAATGTTGAATACTTGTTACTAATGCTTACAGGCCCTAATAAATACCGGTAATCTGGATTTTTAAGCAAGAAAAATAAAATACCTTTCCAAAGTAAAAAAAGGGACATAGGTTCACGTTGATAATCCTTAACTATAAATGAGCGGCCAAGCTCTATAGATTCTCTTAAAATAGGGAAAAAGCCTTTTTTTATTTTGAACAAGCTTTCAAGGTAAAAGCCTTTCACCCCGTACTGTTCATAAATCTCTTTACCTTTTCCCAACCGGTAAGAACCTACAATTTTTTTATTTTCTTCATCCCAAATAATCATTTGATGATAATATAAATCATACTCATCCAGATCAATGCTGTGATTAGTCCCCTCACCTACTTCGCGAAAAGTAATTTCACGCAACCTTCCAAGTTCATTCAAAATATGTGGGATTGCCATAGCCGGGGCACAAAAAACAGAATACTTTCCTTGATTAAATAGAAAGTAATTCTCTTTAATTTTTTCAATCTCATTTACCACTACCTCAACAGGTTCAGCATCAACAACAGGTTCTATATTTTCATGACGTTTGATCCTTACTTTAAAATGTTTTTTCACCTCAAGGGATGTTCCTAAGGCATATGTTTTAAGCCGTAAAAATCGCCCAAACCTATATACATCCTTAATCTCAAGTTGTTCTTTTTCCCTGATTGGGGTACCAATATTTATTTTAATCTGTTTGTTCTTTTTATTAAACAGCTCTGACTGTACTTTGATTGCCCTGAAAAGAGGATGAATACGTTTAAAAAACTGTATAATAGAATTATTGTTCCCTTTAAAATGAATTGGGACAACAGGCACATTGGCATTTTTAACAAACTTAATCACATCATAACGCCAATACCCATCGGTTACCAAATTTTTTTCAGGTAAAAACCTGGATACTTCCAATGCGGGAAAAACCCCGACAGGTTTACCTTCCTGCAAATGGTGTAGCGTGTCTTTCAAACCACTTATTCTTTTTGATCTGCTGATTTGATCATCAAAAGGATTGTTTGAAAATATATACTTTTCTATTGGATCTATTTTGCGCAGAATAAAGTCGGCAAATATTTTATAATCAGGTCGTTTTTCCGAAATAATTTTTATTAACAGCAATGCATCTATCCCACCCAATGGATGATTTGATACGGTTATAAAAGGGCCCTTCTCCGGTATTTTTTTAATATCTTCAGGGTTAATTTCAAGCTTTATATCCAGTTGCTCAATTATTGATTCAATAAATTCCAGACCGTTTTTATCAATATTTTCCGAATATACCTTTCTAACTTTATTATATCTAAATAGCTGAAGCAGCAATTTACCTACTACTTCGCTCCCCAATCCTTTAAGTCTAAAAACCTTTTGAATATCTTTTGAATCTATTAAATCCATTTGCTTTTCGAATATTTTACTTTATAGAATAGCCCAAAAAACATGACTGAAATATAATAAATTTATCAAACATAAGACAGGAACGGAATTATATAAATGTTTTAATTTGTATTGATGTTAATTTGAATATGTTACATGTTTTTAACTTTTGTTTCAAACAAAAAAAAAGATGATCCATTCACGAAACATCTTTTTCTAAGCATCAAACTTATATATAATCTTACTAATTATACAGTGCAAGATATGTAAACAACTATTTTAAATCAAAACGATCCAGATCCATTACCTTGTTCCATGCGGCTACAAAGTCCATAACAAATTTTTCCTTTGCATCTGCACTACCATAAACTTCTGCAATTGCCCTTAATTCTGAATTTGAACCAAAAATAAGATCTGCCCTTGTTCCTGTCCATTTTAGTTTGCCTGTTTTTCGATCGTATCCCTCAAATATTTCTTTTGTCCCGGATACTGGCTTCCACACAGTATCTAGATCAAGCAGGTTAATGAAAAAATCATTGGTCAGTACTTCAGGTCGATTTGTTAATATTCCATGTTTTGATCCATCAAAGTTTGTATTAAGTGCACGCATACCACCTAGCAGCACTGTCATCTCCGGAACTGTCAAAGTAAGCAATTGGGCCTTATCAACCAATAATTCTTCAGCACAAATGGAATATTTCTTTTTTAAATAATTGCGAAATCCATCCGCTATTGGTTCCAAAACTGCAAACGATCCTACATCTGTTTGTTCTGATGATGCATCCATACGTCCGGGTGAAAAAGGCACTTTCGCATCAACACCGGCATCTTTCGCCGCCTTTTCTAAACCAGCACATCCAGCCAAAACAATTAAATCGGCCAGTGATATTCTTTTATTGCCCGATTGGTTGTTATTAAAATCATCCTGAATGCTTTTAAGTTTTTTCAGCACTTTATTTAACTGCGGGGGATTATTCACCTCCCAATCTTTTTGTGGGGCAAGCCTGATACGTGCACCATTTGCCCCGCCACGTTTGTCAGACCCCCTGAATGTTGAAGCAGAAGCCCAAGCTGTTGAAGCAAGCTGTGAAACCGAAAGCCCTGCTCCCAATACCTTCGATTTTAAAGAATCAATATCATCATCGTTAACCAATGTATGGTCTAAAGCAGGGATCGGATCTTGCCACAGTAGGTCTTCTTTTGGCACCTCAGGCCCTAAATAGCGGGATTTTGGCCCCATATCCCTGTGTGTCAGCTTATACCAAGCACGCGCAAATGCATCCGCAAATTCCAACGGATTTTCATAAAACCGTCGTGATATTTTTTCATAAACAGGGTCGTAACGTAACGAAAGATCAGTTGTAAGCATTG
>JBNLCS010000587.1:0-3025 GCA_050303935.1 Bacteroidales bacterium | reverse complement strand
TCGTGATTCTATGCTTGTTGTATCTAAGCTCACTATGGTTATTGACCGACACAAACCCGATATTATCTTTCTTGAAACAGAGTTCCCTGATGGTTACGGCCATGAAATATTTAATATAACATTCGTAAATCCTATCAAGATAGTATTTATTACTTCCTGTGAACAATATGCGTATAATGTTATCAACCATTCGCCGGCCGGATATTTGGTCAAACCCGTTAATGAATGTTTATTCATAAACACGGTCTTTAAAGCGTTGCAACAAGCCCCCCTGCCCATGCCAAATAGTGCTAACGGGCATGCTAAACCGAACGAATACCCGAAAGATAAAATCATTGTAAACACAACGGAGCATATGTACCTGATTAAAAAAAAGCATATCATACGATGTGAAGGAAACCGCAATTATACAACTATTTATTCTGAAAAAGAGAAAAAGATACTCGCTGCCAAAACCCTTAAAGAATTTGAGTACATGCTTTGTTTTTCCGGATTTATAAGGGTACACCAGTCACATCTGGTAAATACCGCTTTTATAAAAAGGTTTGATAAAGTAAACCTGAACCTGGTCATGGAAGACAAGTCCCGCGTACCTGTTTCATACCGTAAACGCGACTATGTAATAAATCACCTGAAAACAATGATAGCAGGATAGCAACGCGTCATACTTGATATAGAGTTACACCCCTCCTGCTGTTTTACGAACTTTCAATAAACCAATACGAATGATAAATTCTTCCATACGCATGCTAAACAGGCACCTGGACATTGATACCGTTTGATTATTTTCACGGCTCCTGAAATAAATAAAATTATTAATTTTTTAAAAATAATATTATGCAGAATTATAACAGAAACCCCCTTGCGGAGGGACAAAAAGAAGAAATAATTGGTCAGCTACAAAGTTTAAGGGAAAATCTACAAACACCTCCCTCTTTTGGGCCATCAGAAAGAAAAGTTATTCAAACCATGAATGAGACCCGTAAACCATTTGTTGAAAAAGCGCTAACATACGGTGAAAAAGTACCCGACATTCTTCCACGATTTGTGGATGTTGAAGAGTTAAGAATGGACCTGGCCACCTTTGAAGATTATTATGAAATTATCCGGGAATACGACCTGTTGGGCAAAAAGCTTCGTGATCTGATGTTTGCCGCCGGGGCAGACAGTTATTATGCAGCCCTGGCTATTTATAATACGGCTAAAATGGCAGCACGTAGCGGTATGTCAGAGGCCAAACCCATTGTTGACGACTTAAAGGTATTGTTTGAAAACCAGGGGTTGTCAATGGAAGAAAACGAAATGGAATAAGCCATTTATCACCGGATACGTTTTCAATTATTCAGAATGAGCACCCTGGTTGAGTCAAACAATAACAATTATTATTTATTCAACTAAGTTCTCATAAATACCAAACCGGTTCACATTTTTTGTGAACCGGTTTACTATTTTTCCAAACTAATTCATAAAAAACACAAACATACCACCTTGCATAAGGGGGGCACCCCCCTTATATAAGGCCCCCCTCCCCCTTGATAAAGGTCCCTGGTTTACAAAAAACATGAATTAGTTTACAATTTCAGGTGGGGGGAGGCCTTACCGAACACCATGGGTTCACAAAAATTATAAACTAATTCACGAAACATGATGGCGACCACCTTATGCAAGCCCCCTCTTATTTAATCTTCCCCTTCTATCTTAACAGGGGCAAAAGCTGTAGTGTAACATTTAACTTTATTTGTTATCTATTGGTAAATAATCGTTTTTATCCTTCGTCAAAATCAAAAATCACTGTTTTTTTTTCGGTGTTTAAAATTATCCCCTCTCCTGTCACTTCAAATACATAATCTGTGTCATTGGTATAGCTGTTTATCTGTAAAATTTTTCACCTTTTGCATTTTCTACAAATTCTGCATAGGAAATTTCGCTATCCGGATATTTTTTATTGATTATTGAACTAACTTTTACAGGTATTTCAGAGTTTGAAATACTTTTCGAAGTTTCTATCCAGATCCCTATTATTGAGTAAATCGCTGTATATGAATTAGACGACAATTCAAATTCAATTTTATAATTATCGCTATCAGAGATCCAGTTCACGTTTTTTGCTTTCGGGTATTTCGCCTTAAAAATATCATCAATTTTTGATGGTAATTTATCATCTTGTGTGAAAGCTAATGTGTTTAAACACATGGCAATTATAATACATAATATTTTCTTCATTTTTAAAATATTTAAATCCACCTGAATAAAATTAATTAAACATCAGTTTTACGGGCACCTCTAAAAACCTCTTTCTATTCCAAGTGGCTGCGAAAAACAAATCCTTCGTTGTCAGGTGTATCGGCAAGATGTATGTTATGGAGCTGAATTTCTTGCCGGGTAGTAATGTGTATAATTTCAGAGCCATATAAATCTGCCAGGCTGCCCACTAGGCTAAATTGAGCTGGACTAATGGCACCTCCTGCACAGCGTACCCTAACCATGTAGGTTCCTTTGATCTGTTGCTGGTAAATCCCCCTTACTACCCTGAAAATTTTGAACTGCACTTCGTCTATTTCATTTAAAAGTGCTTTATTTACGAATTTTCTATACTGGATTAGTTCTTCCTGGTATGATTTTGGTATCGTGTACATAGTATGTTAAATATGGAAGTTCACTTTTGAGGATGTTTTTTCGTCTAATTCCTTTTGCGACTCAACAAGAGACTGTAATGTTTTATTCTGCATCATATTTTCCATTTCATTATTCATATAAGCCCAAAAATCCTGACTGGCACATCGCCTATTCTTACAACAAGCGTTGTTATGAAGACATTGAATTATTGATAACCTTCCTTCAAATGCCTTGTATATGTCATTCACCGATATTTCTGTTGCATCTTTTGCCAAAACATAACCACTTCTTTTTCCTCCTGCATTCATAATTAAACCGGAAGATGTCAAATCAGAAACAATCTTGTCCAGATACTTTAATGGAATACCCTGGTTTTCTGCTATATCTTTCTGAAACATTCCATTATTGC
>JBNLCS010000586.1:0-1770 GCA_050303935.1 Bacteroidales bacterium | reverse complement strand
TATCTCATTGCAGTTATTGATAATTTAATTTAGCAAAACAATTTATACAAAAAAGATGTCAGGCCAAAATTTTATACCCAAATTTGCCTTTAAATTTTTTCTTATTCTAATTGTAATTATCGTTTTTTATTATGGGGCTATAATAATTTCAGCTTGGATAACATACTACAATCCGCAAAATATTGAAAAAATAGCATATTTTGAAAATCCTGATACACTAAATGTTGATACTACATTTTCATCTATTATATGGAATATTGGATATGCAGGTTTGGGTGAGAACATGGACTTCTTTTATGATAATGGCAAGCAAGTTAGGGACAGTAAGGAAAATGTACTCTATAATCTTAAGGCAATTAACAATTTGATATATAAATGGCATGATACTGTAGATTTTTTTCTTTTGCAGGAAGTAGACCTTGGTTCAAAAAGAAGTTATTATATAAACGAATCTGATGAATTGTGCAATAGAATAAATGATTGTATTAAATCTTTTGCAATAAATTATCATGTGTCATTTGTACCGGTTCCAGTTTTTGAACCTATGGGACGGGTTAAGTCAGGTCTTTTCACAATTTCAGGTAAAATACCTTACCAGGCTACAAGATATGGTTTTAATAAAAACTATACATTTCCTAAAAAATTATTTATGCTGAACCGTTGTTTCATGGCAAATCATCTGTATTTGCAAAATGGAAAATACCTGGTTTTAGTAAATATACATAATTCCGCATTTGACGATGGTGAATTAAGAAAAGAACAAATTACTGTAATTAAAGATTTTATGATTTCCGAATATGAACAAGGAAATTATGTGATTGCTGGTGGTGACTGGAACCAGGAACCTCCTTCTTATAGTAACAATTTCACTTCTTATAAACCGGACCCTCGAAGCAAATCTGTTTCTGATTCACTATTGCCCGATGACTGGAAATGGTGTTATGATTCAACAACACCTACTAATAGGGGCCTAAACAAACCATTGAGTGAAGAAACACTGACCCGGTTAATTGATTTTTATGTTGTATCTCCAAATATCGATGTTTTAACAATACAATGTATTGATTTGTACTTTACCCATTCCGATCATAATCCCGTATATTTAAAATTCAGGATTAAAAGCTAAAGAAGCATTCTTGATTGTTTAAATAACCTGAATGTTCCGCACACATAAATTTTATCTTAATTGGTAGGGGGAAATATATAGCGTAAAATAATAAATATTGCGTGTGTTTAATAATTACATCATATTTGTTTCATTTCAATTATTTATCTTTATTATGAAATTTACAAAACAACTTATATATGAAGCGCATATTTAAAATCCTTCTGATCTTGATAGCAATCCTTTTTGCATTTATTTTAAGCTACATTATCAGACTAAACAATTATGTTGAAAAATCATTGCCTGATTATACACAAAATATCCAATTAAAAAACCTTGCTGATGAAGTAACAGTTTACAGGGATCAATTCGCTATACCACATGTATATGCCAGCAACGAAGCAGATTTATATATGGCTACCGGATATTTAATGGCCCAGGATAGATTATGGCAAATGGATTTGTTAAGAAGGGTTACGCAAGGCAGGCTCAGCGAAATATTACCTGCTGATTTAACAAATGTGGATGTTTTGTTTAGATCACTTAAAATAACAGAAAAATCGAAAATGGTTATAGACAGTGCTAGTATGGAAGCAATATCGGCACTTGAATCTTTTGCCAATGGAGTAAATCAATTTATTGATACTCATCAGGAAAATTTGCCA
>JBNLCS010000585.1:0-7460 GCA_050303935.1 Bacteroidales bacterium | reverse complement strand
AGCATTTAACAAAGTATTATATTTTACCAGTGTTAGCTTCTCCGGTTTAAAAGAAACATCGTAAGCATAGGCAATTTTATACCCTTCATCGTAAAGCAACGTAAAGCGTGCGCCGCTTTTTTCTGCCATTTTAGTAAGGTACTCAGGATTTTCAGGTGAAACAGCCACTACTGTTGCCCCTTTCTGTTGTATTAGCTGTAAGCTATCCTGTACAACTGCAAGGTGTTTGTTACAGTATGGGCACCAGAACCCCCGGTAGAAAATCAAAACAACGGGGCCTTTATCCAGAAATTTTTCAAGCGATTGTTTATTATTATCCGCATCAACGGCTTTAAATAAAGGAGCCTGGGCACCAACTTTTAACCCCTTGGCATCACTGGCTTTTCGGCTTTCCTGCGCACTTATCGACAAGGATAAGAAAAAAGCGATATAAATAATTTTACTCATAGTTTCAAAATTTTTGTTTTTACTAATTGCATTATGTTTTATTATATAGTCGGATTTATTTTTAAGACCTTACATGCTGTATGAATAAAAATTGAAATGGTATAACATTTATATCATATTTTTAAACGTGAAAATAGGTTGGAAAATTCACAGAATAATCACAAATGAATAACAAATAAATTCCTTACAGCTTGTTTGAAAGGTTTGCAAATATGGAAGAATATGTTGAAACAAAGAATGGGACAAAAAATGTAAGGGTTACCTTTAACATGTTTACCTCACCAAAATTTAGATGAACAACCTGTTCAAAATTGTTTATAAGATTTAAAACGATACCAACCGGAAAAGCCACTTTCAAAGCTCTTTTTAGGGTACTTTTTTCAATTGCCATTTGAATATATAACTTCATAATAAATTTTTATGTATTAGACATACATAAAACAAATTCATTACAAATGATAAGAATTTTGTTGCCCACCCAACGAGCCCCTCTGTTCCCCATAAAGTTATCAGAAGTCCCAGGCTTATGCATACAATGAACTATTCTAACAGCCTGCCTGCTGGCAAAAAGCGATGGCATAGAATGTCCTAGGTATATAAAATACTGAAACACCAACAAATATCTTCCAGGATTGGGACTAACCTGAAATACTGAAAATATTTACTACCTCACAACAGTAATATTAACAACCTTACCTTTATCCGTAACCATGATATAATTTCCCATTGGAACTGTATTATTACCGTTGTCTTTTCCATCCCAATAAGCAGGTGTTTCAAGTTTTTTTATAATTCGTCCGTTTCGGTTATATATACTAACAGTTCCTTCATAGGGAATAAAAAATGTATTATCTGTGTTTGCTGAAGAAAATGTTCCATTTAACCCTGAAGGGGCAAAAACAGGAAAATTATCCAGACATTCCTTCATTAAAACAATCTCCTGCGTATATTCTTCCCGGCATCCGCTTTCACTTTCTACCCTGAATTTATATATACCTTCAATTAATTCAGTTTCGTTGGACAATGCAATTTCAGCCCCGGTAATTGTATTTTTAAGTTTATAATTGATAGTATTGTTTCCTGCATTTAAAACATTTACATTGTTAATCTTAATTTTCCCGTATTCCCAGCATGATGATTCTTCCAGGCTATACTCGAGGTTTTGAATAGAGAGTCTTTTTATTTTAACCGGGTATTCCTTATACGATAAACAATTGTTACTATCATATATACTTAACAGTAAATTGGTATCTTTTTGAAACTGGAAACCATTGTTTATAACATTTTGCAGGGAAACATCCGTAGGGTCCCAGTTATATTCTTTTAGAGGAATTAAAATTGTTTTATCGCAGTAATTAATCTCATCTAACAGGATAGGTTCCGGTTTTGCATAATTTATTTCCACCACTTGTGAAAGTTCACATCCATTATGGTCTTCCCTGATGATATTATATTTTATTTCTGTTTCAGTCCCGGTGCCCATCAGCATGCTGTCCACAAAAGCCCCGTTCAGATCAATATCATCCAGGCTTTCCCCTGGGCACAATGTATATTTAATAATTGGGTCAATTTGTTCAGGTACTACAACGGAAACATTAATTATATTGTTTTTTAAACAATAATCACTTGAAATTTTAATTGAATAATCACCAGGAATACTTTTTAAAGGGTAAATATTGCCCTGGCTGTCCATATTTAAACCATCTCTGTACGAAAAATTCAACCTGCCTGACATATTGCCCGAAACAAGTGGGGTTATCATATCGGTATCAGCACATATTTTTTCTTTTTCATACCTGAAATCAATGGCAGTAGCCTCCATATTTATCACACGTGATGTTGAATCCAATATTTCCAACGATTGATCGTAGTTAGCCCAGGCGGGATACAGACAACTGTCACGGTCTGGTTTATAAACTGCGTATTCATAATTCGCATAACTATCATTGCTTTTATACGTGCTCCTCAAGCGCAATACGGAATCTTTATTGTATGGAATTGCACTAACGATTACAGAATCTTCTATAAGCACAATATAATCACCATCGTTAAGTGGCACAGAATCAAGTACAGGTTGGCAATCTATTAATATTTCTGAATTTAACGTTAAATCGTCCGAAATTTCAAATGGAAATCCTGACTGCGCTCCAAGTCTAAAACACAGAACGAAAATCATCATGATATTTTTCCATTTTAACTTCATACCTAATCAATTACAAATATAGCAACCTGTACCATATAGAAAAATCCCGGCCAATGAAAAATTCATCAGCCGGGACGTGTGAACAGCTACTTAACTATCAATTTGCCATGTAATATATCTTTTCCTGAAACAATTTTATAAATATAGTTACCGGCTGGTAATTCACTAATGTTTACCGATACCTCATTTACGCCACCATTCAGTTCAATGTTTTTATTTATTTTTTGCGTTCCAACAAGATCATAAAACATTAATCTTACTTCCGTTGACTGCTCAATATTTATCTCGAAAGTAATGTTATCAAATGCAGGATTTGGGAACATATTCTCCAAAGAAATGTCCTTGAATTTTTGCAAATTCCCTATGGCCGTTTGTCCGCATTTTTTAAAAAACATGGAATCAACATCGTCCTGGTATTGATTAATATACTTACATACCTGGGTACGACAACCTTGTTGTTGTTGAGCAGTTAAACAAACCTGGTATTCTCCGTATGTTTCAAAACTATGTACCGGGTTTTGTTCGTACGAATATTCGCCATCGCCAAAATCCCAGAATGTGTATGACAACGGAAGATTACTTTTTACTTCAAATACATACCCCGGCATAAACCCCATACAATCAGGAAACACAACATCCCAGGTAAAGTCAATTTCGCAATTATTGCCCACCACTACTTTTTTACAAATTTCGTCATAACATCCGGCTGAACCGTGTATTTGTAAGCAAACTGTATATTCTCCCGGATGCATATACCTATGGAAAGGGTTCCGTTCATATGCATAATTGCCATCACCAAAACTCCAGGTCCAACTGTATATATTCCTACCTGAAGACATATCTTTAAAACCTACCAGATATCCAATAAATTCATCATTAACCATTGAATCGGGGTGATTGTAATTACAATATTCAAAATTAGCATTACACCCGGGAAGAGGGTTTATTGATACAATTGTTTCATACACATCTTCACATGAGTCTGATTTAACAGTAAGCGACACTAAATATTCCCCATAATCGGCGTATTCATGTCTGGGGCTCCATTCGGTTGACGTATTACCATCTCCAAAATCCCAGCTTACCTCATCAATATTGCCGCTTGAAGTATTGTAAAACTGAACCACACGATCGTTAAACAAAGTATCATATATCAACGAATCGATGATAACAGGATCATCAATTACCACAGAATCCTCTATCAGGTTTATTCCTGATTCCCAAACCCCAAATTGTTCATAGTAAAAAGATGCATGACAATATTCAACCGGTTCCACATAAATCTCTTTACAGATTGTGCTGGAACACGAATCGCTTGTTGTGATGGTTAAACATACTTTGTGCCAGCCTCCATTAATAAATTGATGTATTACATTCTGGGTATAGTATACTGAATCATCACCAAATTCCCACTTCCATGAAACCACATCACCTACTGAAGTATCATAAAAATAATATATATTTTCATATGGATAGGGATAAGGGGCAAACATTGCCAGATCATTGACACTATCATGTATTTCACTATCCAAGAGGTAGATCATCGGTTCGTATTTGAAATTTGCCCGGCATGCACTATCGCCAACCCATATTCTTTCACAATGAGATGCTAAACAACCACTTTCGTATTCAGCTTCTAGGCATACACTAAAAATGCCTTCCTCCCCGAAATCATATACCGGGTTTAAGTCATACACTGTATCTGTTACATTAAAAACCCATCTCCACCGAACAAGACTATCGTGAGTTACCGGCTTAAACTGATAGGTATAATCGCCACACCGGCCATCGAGAGTATCACAATCAATGCGAAGCCTTTCATATCTAAAGTTAACCTTACATGAAGCCTGATTTGTTTCGGCCTGAATGCAATGAATAATTGCAGGTGTCCCTACCATACAAATAGTGGCAATTTCAATATCGGTAGTGTAACCAACAGTTACTTTCAAACTATCTACTAAAAAACTGTCGTCAACCCCTGAAACGGGTTCGATGTGATCACCATTTTCAAGTTCAATATACCAGCAACCTCCTTCAACATCAACAAAACGAACAATGCCCGATGTAGTGCAGGTTGTATCGGCAACAGAAGCCATGGCAACAATGCCAAGAAGAAATAATAGTAAAAAACCTATTCTTTTCACATGTAGTTTTTTGTTTTTCATAATGCTTGGTATTTTATTTTTATATAAATTTTTTAATACCTACATTTCATATTTCAAATAGTAACTAATTATTTTGCTTTTTTAAAAAAATAATGCAAACCAAACTCAAATGTATTGATTTTTAAATCGGTATAATCATTGGGTACAATATAATACAACGCCAACGAAAAATTACCGATTTTACTTTCTACATGCTGGATGCCCAATGCATATATCATCCCATACGTGTTTCGAAAACCAACTGAGCCAAACAATATATCCTGTAATTCAGCCTTTACATGAACCAAATAGATGTTTTCTTTATTTTCGAAAGTAAAACGTGTATAAAACAAAGGTTTTATCTTTAAAAACTCGTTAACATTAAATTGACGGTTAGCATTTATCGATAAAAATGGTGATAATTCTGTAATTTCTTCAAGGGGTTGTAGTTGCGCACTAAAAACCTGATCTATGGAGATACCAACATAATATTTTGAAGCATAAAAACTAATTGAAGCCCCTCCGTCAAATCCATAATCGGAAGCATTACCACCAACATAATCAGGCAACTTAACATAATAATTAACACCCCCAAGTTTCAAGCCACCGGAAAAGTAACTTTTATTTCCCAACCTGGCATGCCATGCATATTGAAAATATAATCTTCCCCTGTTAATATATTTCCCTTCACTGTCGTTATATAAATATACGCCTATTGCATTATACGGATAAAGTTCCCTGTAATATTTTGTTAAGCGCATATTCATCACAAAAAAACTTGTAAAAAAATTACTACTGTACCCTCTTACCGTGTTTGACCCCACGGATGCTTCAATATTTTTATTCATTCCGCATGCTGATGGATTAACCAGCGAAAGCATTTCAGCCGAGTGGTAAAAAAAGTTTTGGTATTTATGAACTACAGGTAGGTTTTGTGCCCCATCTTGCCCGTAGAATAACGCACACATGAAAAAAAATAAACCGAAGATATGTTCTAAACCGGACTTCAATATTTGTTTAAATTTTGCATCTAAGTAAAACAAAATTGGAAAACTCTTCAAAAAACTGGAATGGTTTTAATCAAAATAAAAATAATTTTTAATTTGAAGGTTACTTTTTAAAAGTAAGTTTGTAGTTTTTGCATAATGATAAAAATTTGAGAAAAAAGTATAGTGACAAAGAAATAATATCGGCCTTTATTTCAGGAGATAACCAGGAAGCGTTGCGATTTTTGTACAAACGATGTTTTCCAAAGGTAAAAAGGCACATATACATCAATAATGGCAGCAATGAAGATGCCCTGGATATTTTTCAGGATGCAATATTGATAGTATGCAAACAAATACGGGCAGGAAAATTTGATAAACAATATGATATTGATGGCTTTGTGTATACTATTTGCAAAAACCTGTGGATAAACAAAATTAAAAAGGAAAACAAGCAGGTGCTTTTAAAAAACAATATAGGCTATGAAAATGACAATACTGATTTTACTGACTTTATTATCACCCCTGAGCGGGAAAAAATGGTTAAATCGGTACTTGACAAACTTGGTAAAAAATGTGTTGAATTGTTAAAATATTCAATTTACCATAATTTATCAAGTAAAGAAATTGCTGAGAAAATGAACCTGGCATCAGAAAATGCTGTGAAAACACAAAAATATAAATGCAAGCAAAAACTTATTGGGATGATAGAGGATTACCCTGTAATTAAAGAATTAATTTCATAATTATGAAAGCTGAACAGGAAATATATGAATTGTTCGAAAATTATCTGAAGGGAAACATATCACCCGAAGATAAATTAGCATTGGAAAAATGGCTGCAGAAGGATACAAGGCTAAGAAATCAGTTACTGCTCCACAAAGAGCTTCATGAAGTGATAACTGACCATAGTTTACTGGAAATGAAACAGCAAATTAAGGGCATTCACAATCAACGTTTGAACTTTACAAAAAAAGTTAAATTTTATACAACAGGCGGGCTTGTTATTTTATTAGCCGCCGGAATAATTGCAATAAAAACAAGCCGGGAAAAGCTGCCTGAAGAAAAAGTGATTATTGAGCAACACGAAAAATCTGAATTAAAAGAGAAATCATCAATTGGGCAGCACAATAAAAGTGTCGCCAAACCAACCAATGAAAATATTGTACTAAAAGAAACAAAAGTTCATGATACAAAGGAAATGGAAAGAGTAGTACGTGAACCATCCCCTCAAACTGATCTGTTTAATCATGGGACCAGGGATAATTCATCATTACCCGAAAACCCCATTATGGTGCAAACCCCAATAAAAAATAATACATTGAATGCACAACAACCAAATACTAAAGACAAATTACCTGTTAACGAAAATCAGAAAAAGGAATATGATTGTTCCGAAACAAAAATTTATGCCGATATAGAAACACAAAAAAGCTGTAACAACAAACCAAATGGTAAAATTGTATTCAACGTATCAACTATAACAGGAGGGCAACCACCCTATAAATATTCTATTGATAATGGTTCAACTTTTCATTCTTCCAATGAGTTCAGTAATGTAAGCGGAGGATTATACCGTACCAAAATAAGGGACATGCATAATTGCACAACCTCACTGGGAGCATGGCGTGTTGATGTTAAAGACTGTACTTACGAATTTGCATTTAACCCGACAGCCGG
>JBNLCS010000584.1:0-3694 GCA_050303935.1 Bacteroidales bacterium | reverse complement strand
AAGAATTTGAAAATTATCCACACTATGCAGGGGCTAAAGTGGGTGATGTTAAGATACTCAACCTTAACGGGGATTCAATTATTGATGAAAATGACCGTTATCGTGCAAAATTTTCTGAGACCCCCGAATACATTTTTGGACTGTCAACCAGCTTCAAATACAAAGGGTTCGACCTGGTTTTGTTTGTTCAGGGACAAACCAATGCTTATACATATGATTATACACTTACTGAGTTTGGTCAGGCAGATCTTGACAATAACGTTGTTTACCGGGCAACCAACCGGTGGAATAATGCCAACCGTGAAGGTGCCACCATGCCCAGGGCAGATGCAGTATTACCAGGGGCTACCGACTTTTTCCTTTACGATGCCACTTTTTTCAGGCTTAAAAATGCTGAATTAGGATATAGTTTTCCGGCCGGAATGCTATCCAAAATTAAGTTGAACAGCCTTCGTGTATTTGTAAATGGCTCAAATTTGTTGACATGGGCCAAAGAAATTACATGGAGGGATCCTGAAATGGACGGAGATTTTACGGATTATCCGGTTATGCGGGTTACCAACTTCGGTGTTAATATAGGATTTTAAAATGATTAAAAAATAGAAAATATGAAAACTATAAAAACAATAAAAAGTATTATACCTTTATTGCTAATATTGTGCTGTGTGTCTTGCGAGAGAAATGTTTTTGACATTACGCCACAAAACCGTATTTCTGATGCCTCGGTATGGGACGACGAAATCCTTATGAGGGCTTACCTTGCATCGCTTTACAATGCTATTCCACATGGATTTTACGATCAGGCTTATTCGAAATACACGGATGAAGCTTATAACACGATGAGTTGTTGCTGTAGCCAGCAATATATGCCAGGTGCTTTAACCCCAGATAATGTTGCAAACCCTGATGATATGATATGGTGTGAAAATTATATGTACTATTGGAACAGAGGGTATGAGTATAATCGTAAGGTTAATATTTTCCTGGAAAAAATGGAGGAAACTGAACTTAATTTTGATGATAAAGACCAGCTAATTGCAGAAGCCAAATTTATTAGGGGATTCATCTATTTTGAACTTATTAAACGGTTTGGGGGCGTTCCTATTATTGATAAGGTTTATAACCTTGGTGATGATGAGCAATTTACGAGAAATACTTTTGAGGAGTGTGTTGCCTTTATTGAGAAAGATTTGACTGAGGCCATACCTCATTTAACAGACAGGTATGAATCAAACAGTGAAGATTACGGAAGGGCTACAGCAGACGCATGTTATGCCTTGCTCTCCAGGACTTTCTTGTATGCCGCTTCTCCATTGCACAGTGCATCTTCTGACAACCCGTATTGGCAAAAAGCTGCTGATGCTGCTGAAGCTATTTTTGACAGTGGCTACGAGCTTTATCCCGACTACCAGAAACTGTTTGACCTAAATCAAGCAGATGACCAGAACGAAATTATTTTTTCTAGAGGGTTTTCCGTAGATAATGGCCACCTGTTTCCAATTAGAAACGTTAATGCCCGTTATGGTGGCTGGGGTGGCTGGTTCGGTAGTAACGGCCCTTCTCAGAACCTGGTAGATGATTACGATATGACAAATGGTGAGCCGCCATTTTTGTCAGATGGAACAATTAACCCAGCTTCGGGTTATGATCCACAAAATCCATTTGCCAATCGTGATCCCCGGTTTGACGCGACCATCATTCATGACCAAACGGTATTCCGTGGTGATACTATTGAGATATGGGTTTCAGAAGACGGTACAAAATGGGGCTTTGATTCATATAAAACTTCAGGTGATAACCCCCGTACAAATTATGTACTTAAAAAATTCATGCCGGAAGAAGGCCCCTTAAACGGTGAAGAATCCAGCACGATACAATGGCCGTTTTTCCGTTTAGCTGAAATATACCTGAACTACGCTGAAGCACAGTTTGAACTGGGCAATGAAGCTGCAGCCAGGGAATATGTTTCAATGGTCAGGGCAAGGCCAGGGGTTGATATGCCTGCTATACCAGAAACTGTTACCGGGGAGGAACTGAGGAGAAGGATTTATAATGAACGGAGAATCGAGCTGGCTTTTGAAAACCAACGGTTTTTCGATGTTAGAAGATGGAAAATCGCCGAAGTTGTAGAGAACCTTCCGATAAGGGGCTTAGATATTTTCCTGGATTTGAATACTGAGGAAAAAAGATATGAAGTGATAGAATTACTTGACAGGGCAGGGTCTTTTCAGGAAAAGCACTATCTTCTTCCCATTGCATCGGATGAGATTAAACGTAACCCAAAGTTGACACAAACACCTGGCTGGTAATATTCATTCAGCCTGTATAAATTTTAAGAAAGCGGGTTGTTAGCGATATCAATATTTAACTAACAACTCGTTTTTTTTATTTTAAGGATGCCAACGGAAGTGAAAAATAAAATTTACTGCCCATCCTGATTTTACTTTCAACCCATATTTTGCCATTGTTTTTCTCAATAAACTCTTTGCACATTATCAAACCAAGACCTGTTCCTTCTTCACCGGATGTTCCATGGGTTTTGTGTTTGTTGTCCAATTTAAAAAGTTCCGGGACTACATTTTCTGGAATGCCAATACCATTGTCTTCAATACAAATTGTTAATTGATCATTTTTTGTATCAGGTAGTAAGGATATTGTAATTATCCCTCTCGTATTTGTAAATTTAATTGCGTTATTAATCAGGTTACGAACAACTGTAGAAATCATTTTTTCGTCACAAAATACAATATCATTAGTAGTATTTACATTAAATGTTAAATAGATTTTTTTTCTTTCAGCTTGTTCTCTCAACAGGTCAATATTACTTGCCATTAAATTTTCCATAGAAATGGCTTTTGGAGAATATTCCATTCTCCCGCTTTGTGAACGGGCCCATTCCAGCAAGTTTTCAAGTAAGCCATACGTGTGTTTTGATGCTTTTATTATATGTTGAATAATTGTATTTCTTTTTTCATTGGTCATTTGATCAATTTTTGCTTCTAAAATACTTGCAAAACCTAAAATTACATTAATCGGGTTTTTTAAGTCGTGGCCTATAATAGAGAAAAATTTGTTTTTCATTGAATTGAGATTACTTAATTTTTCATTTGAATCGGATAGCTGTTCATTAGCAACCTTAAGTTCTTCAGTTTGTTCCTCAATTCTTTGTTGCCTTTCTTCCAAAATTGTATTAATCTCGTTTAACTCATTTGTTTTTGAAATAAGAAGTTCATTTTTTGTATATAATTCCCAGGTTCTTTCCTGAACAACCTTTTCAAGGAAAATATTTCGTTTTTTGATGTTTTTCAGTCTGAGATAGTAAATTATAAAAATAAAGATAAAGAATATAGCTATATACAATGCCCTAAACCACCAGGTGTTCCAAAAGGGCGGTTTTACAATAATTGTAAGGGAGGTCCCATTTTCATTCCAAATCCCATTATTGTTAGAACCTTTAACCCTGAAAACATACGTTCCGGGCTTTAAGTTCATATAGGTTGAGGAATTATGGTTAATAAGGTAATTCCAGTCAGTTTCGTAACCTTCCAAATAATATGCAAACTGGTTTTGCGATGTACTTGCGTAATGCATTGATGCAAACTCAATAGTAATGAAATTGTTTTTATGGGATAACACAATTTCCGATAATTCGGTTATTGATTTGTCAAGTATAATATAACCGTTCACTTCTTCA
>JBNLCS010000583.1:0-8931 GCA_050303935.1 Bacteroidales bacterium | reverse complement strand
CATAATAACTATGTTGAGAAAAAGTTAATTTAAAAAATTAAATAATTACAAAATGTAAAATTAACAATACTTTTGCGAGTGTTAATTAAACAATTAATGATAAAAAAATGGATAAAATGCATATAAAAAAAATTTTTGGTGTTTTTTTGTGGACAATTTTTCTGATACCAGTCCTGTCAGCCATTGTTTTTTTCACACTTATTTCTTCAGGTGTTATTGGATACATGCCCAGTTGGGACGAGCTTGAAAACCCAAATTTAAACCTAGCTTCAGAGTTGTATGCAGAAGATACTACTTTAATAGGCAAATATTTTGTTGAAAACAGGACCTTAGTGCATTTTTCCGACTTATCCCCTCATCTGGTTGATGCCCTGGTTTGTACAGAAGATATTAGGTTTTACAGACATTCCGGTATCGATTTCAGGGGAACTGTTAGAGCTATTATAAAAAGTGGGGTTCTGGGAATTGAAAGTGCCGGTGGGGGTAGTACTATTTCACAACAGTTGGCTAAGTTACTGTATACAAAAAGATCTAGAAATAAATTTGAAAGAATAAAACAAAAATTAAACGAATGGGTTATTGCCGTAAAATTGGAAAGAAGATATACAAAAGAAGAAATTATGTCATTATATCTAAATTATTTTGACTTTCTAAATAATTCAATTGGGATACAATCAGCTTCGAAAGTATATTTTAATTCTACTCCTGATTCACTTGACATATTACAATCTGCTATGTTGGTTGGGATGCTAAAAAACCCTTCGTATTTTAATCCGTTACGGTTTGAAGAAAGGACGCTAGGGAGAAGAAACCAGGTTTTAAACCAAATGAACAGATATGGCAAGATCGATGCCATTGCACTTGATACTTTAAATAAAAAGCCTTTAAACATAAATTACACACCAGAAAGTCACAGCGATGGGATTGCCAGATATTTTTATGCCAACATCAGAAATACATTAACAGCAAAATTACCCCAACGTGAAAATTATTATAATTATCATAATTTTAAGATAGATTCTTTAAGATGGCTTAATGATCCTTTTTATGGATGGTGTAATAAAAACTTTAAACCCAATGGCAAACCGTATAATATTTATACTGATGGACTGAAAATTTATTCAACCCTTAATTACAAATTTCAACAATATGCTGAAGAGGCTGTAAGAGAACATCTTGGAGGATATTTACAACCTGAATTATTTAAAGAAAAAAAAGGCAGGCCTAAAGCTCCATTTGCTGATGACCTTACCCAGGAAGAAATACAGGACATAATGAACCGTGCAATAAGACAATCGGAAAGATACCGGGTATTAAAATTGGAAGGTAAAACTACAGAAGAGATTAGGGCTAATTTTAAGAAAGATGTTCCAATGAAAGTATTTTCCTGGAAAGGGTACATTGATACAATAATGTCGCCAATCGATTCGATTAAATATTACAAACATTTTTTAAAAACCGGCTTTATTTCAATGAATCCGCATAATGGTCATGTAAAAGCATATGTTGGGGGTATCGATTTTAAACAATTCAAATTTGACCATGTAATAGCGAACAACAGACAAGTAGGTTCAACGATAAAGCCCTTTTTATACACCTTGGCAATGCAGGAAGGGTACACTCCTTGTCATAAGGTGGCCAATGTTCCTGTATCATTTCCTTTAGGCGATTCAACCTGGACACCTAAAAATTCAGGCAGTTCGCTTTGGGAAAATAAAATGGTTACGCTTCGTTTTGGTCTTGCCAATTCGATAAACTGGATCACAGCCTGGGTACTGGATCAATATAATCCTCAGGCAGTGGTTGATATGGCTCATAAATTAGGGGTTAAAAGTTATATAGACCCTGTAAACTCTGTAATTTTGGGGACATCAGGCATATCTGTTGAAGAAATGGTTAGCGCATATTGCGTTTTTGCAAACAAGGGGATACAAATAGACCCGGTTTATGTTACCAGGATAGAAGACAAAAATGGGAATGTATTGTCTACATTCACCTCCAATCCGGTAGAAGTAATTAATGAAAAAACAGCATATTTAATGTTAAACCTTTTACAAGGTGTTGTTGACAATGGTACAGCCAGAAGATTACGTTACAGGTATGAATTTGAAATACCCATTGCAGGAAAAACAGGAACAACCCAAAACCATTCTGATGGCTGGTTCATTGGCATTACACCAGACTTAGTTTCCGGTGGCTGGGTTGGCGCTGATGACCGTTCGGTACATTTTGATTATATTGGAATGGGCCAGGGAGCAAATATGTCGCTACCAATTTGGGCCCTTTATATGAACAAAATATTAGAAAATGACACAACTGGACATTATACCGAAGCAGAATTTATTGAACCGGAAGGTTTCAACGTTGACCTGAATTGCGAAGATAGTTCAGATCCAAAAACGGATGAAGATGATGATATCATGGAATTCATGGATTTTTGATGGTTATCATCGCATCAAGTAACTTTTTGGTATATTCGGATTTGGGGGATGAAAACAAATCATCAGGATTGCTTATTTCCTCTATTTCACCGTTATTTAAAACAAGAATCCTATCAGACAAATATTTTACCACAGCAAGATCATGAGAAATGAAAATATAGGTTAAGTTTTTCTTTAATTTAAGCTCATTTAATAAATGTAAAATTTCTGCCTGAATTGAAACATCGAGAGCTGAAACAGATTCATCACAAATAATTAATTCGGGTTCTACGGCCAGGGCACGGGCAATAACAATCCGTTGCCGTTGTCCACCTGATAGTTCGTGGGGGTACCGTCTAATAAATGTCGTATCCAGTTTTACATCAACCAATAATTTTTCTACCCGTTTTTTGCCTTCAGCACTTTCAATTTTTCTATTATTGGCTTTTAAAACTTCAAAAATGGCTTTGCCAACAGTTAATTTTGGATTTAACGAACCATATGGGTCCTGAAAGATTAACTGTATTTTTTTTCTGAAAACTTTAAATTCTTTTTCTGTTAGTTTGCTAATCTCCTTATTTCGGTATTTTATACTACCGTGCAGCTTCTCAAATAAATGGATAACAGATTTACCCAACGTGCTCTTTCCGCTTCCTGACCCACCTACAATACCTAGTGTTTCTCCTTCATAAACATTAAAAGAAACACTTTTAACAATATGAAAATACTCCCGTATTCTTCCCAACATATTTTTCTTACCACAATAATATATATCAAGATTTGTTACTTGAAGTAAACTGTTCCTAGTATTTAGGGTATTATTATACTTGTCTAGTCTTGGGGTGTCTGGTCTGGGTTTTAATGTTATCAGTTTTTTTGTATATTCACTTTTCGGGTCATTTAGTATTTCATTTTTAGTCCCCTTTTCTTCAATTTTACCATTTCGCATTACAATAATATCATCACTTATTTGGGCTACGAGGTCAATATCGTGAGAAATAAAGATAATGCCCATACCGTATTTATTCTGAATGTTTTTTAATAAGGCTATGATTTTTTTTTGAACCAGAACGTCAAGTGCTGTAGTAGGCTCATCAGCAATAATAAAATCAGGGTTATTTGCAATAGCCATGGCTATCATTATTCTTTGTTGCTGACCTCCGGAAAGCTCAAAAGGAAAACTATTAAAAGCTTTCTTGGGATCGGGAAGGTCAACATCTTCAAACAGTTTTAAAACTCGTTGTGTTAAATTTTTATTTTTTGTTTGTTCATGGGCCATAATAATTTCCAAAACCTGCTTTCCACATTTCACTGAAGGGTTTAAACTCGACAAAGGTTCTTGAAATATTACAGATACCGATTTTCCCCTTATTTTTTTTATTTTATTAAAGGTTGCATGTGTTAACTCTGTCTTTTTATTTTCTTCGATAAGGAATATATCCCCACTCTTTATTTCAACCAGAGAAGGTAATAAGTTTACAATTGCCATGACAGACAACGTTTTGCCCGATCCCGATTCGCCTACAATACCTAAGGTTTGTCCCTTTCTAAGCGTAAATGATATGTTATTTACTAATTTGGTTTCATTATTTTTTTTTAAACCAATTACAAGGTTCTTTAATTCAATGGATGGAATCATCAACCAAAAAGTTTTTTAACAAATTCAGTAACATTATTTACCCAGGTGAATGAAATATTTTCATATTTACCCATAATATTTTTTTTGTTGTACGAAGACAAGAATATTGTTTTGAATCCCAACCTTTCTGCTTCTTTTATGCGTTGTTCAATATGGGTAACAGGCCTAATTTCTCCTGAAAGGCTTGTTTCAGCAGCAAAACAAAAGTTTTTATTTACCGAAATATCTGCTGAAGAAGACAATATGGCACCGATTATAGCTAGGTCAAGTGCAGGGTCGTTTAGTTTAAGCCCTCCGGCTATATTGAGAAAAACATCCTTTGTTGCAAGTTTAAACCCTGCTCTTTTTTCCAATACAGCTAACAACATATTTAACCGCCTGGTATCAAAACCAATAGCGCTTCGTTGGGGCATCCCATAAGCCGCAGTACTTACAAGTGCTTGTATTTCAATTAGGAATGGACGTATTCCGTTAACTGTTGAGGCAGCACAAATCCCACTCAGGTCTTGATCTCGTTGTCCCAATAAAATCCCAGAGGGATCATCAACTTGTATCAAACCTTTATCGGTCATTTCAAAAAGTCCTATTTCAGATGTTGACCCAAACCGGTTCTTGGTAGGTCGCAATATTCTAAATAGGTGTTGATGATCCCCCTCAAACTGGAGGACCGTATCAACAATATGCTCAAGTACTTTTGGGCCAGCAATATTTCCATCTTTAGTTATATGACCAATGAGGACTACTGGAATACCTGATCTTTTTGCCATTTGCTGCAATCTTGCAGCACATTCCCTTACCTGTGAGATTGTTCCGGCGCTTGATTCAATATTTTCAGATACCGTGGTTTGAATGGAATCTACAATTACAAGATCAGGCTTAACTTGTGTAATACTTTCCAACATATTTTCCAAAGACACTTCACACAAGAGGTAACAATTATTTTTACCACTTTCGAGACGTTGTGAACGTAATTTTATTTGCCCTTCACTTTCTTCCCCTGAAATATATAAAATCGTTTTACTTATTAAGGTTAGGGCAATCTGCAAAGAAAGGGTTGATTTTCCAATCCCCGGTTCACCTCCAAGCAAGGTAATAGATCCTTCAACAAACCCGCCACCCAAGACCTTGTCCAACTCATTATTTCCTGTTACAAGTCTTTTTTCGGTATTAAATTCAATATCTTCAATCAATACGGGATTGACATTTTTGCTTATTGCATTTATTTTTGAAACCGGGTCTTTCGACACTTTCTCTTCTACAAAAGTATCCCAGTTTCCACATGCATTGCATTTCCCCATCCATTTTGAAGCAGTATTTCCACATTGCTGACAAACATATATGGTCTTTGGTTTCGCCATTTAAATGTTTTTAATTTTCTCGATAATACCGGTTGTTGAAAATCCTTCAACCATGTCAATTGTTTCAATTACCCCACCTTTCTGTTTTACAATATCAGCACCTATTATGTCCTCAGGTTTATAATCTTTCCCTTTTACAAGAACATCTGGTTGAATTTTTTTAATTAATTCATAAGGGGTGTCTTCATCAAATAAAACAATATAATCAATAAATTCAAGTGCAGCCATTACAATACTCCTTGATTCCTGATTTACTACTGGACGTTTTTGCCCCTTAATTCTTTTAATGGAGGCATCGGTATTTAAACCTAATATTAATACATTGCCAAGTAAAGAGGTTTTGTGCAAATATTCAACATGGCCACGATGCAATATATCAAAACATCCATTTGTAAATACTATTTTGTCATCCTTAAATTTTAATACGGAAAGTTGCTTAGAAAAAGCTTCAACATTTTGAAATATTTTATTATAAATTGAGTATTTTTCTTCCATCTATCTTCTGGTCTTTTATTATTCCTTATGTCCATTGAAAACCGAAAAGAGAAATATTACAAAAAAAAAGAAAACACACTTATAAAAGAGTATTGGTTTCTGTATCCGGAAATATAATATTGGGCTTAAAATTTTTCGCTGCTTCAAAATCCATTGAAGCATAAGAAATAATTATAATAATATCTCCTATGGCAGCTTTTCGGGCTGCCGGACCATTTAAACAGATATCTTTCGATCCTCTTTCTCCCTTTATAACATACGTATCAAGTCGCTCACCATTATTAATGTTAACAACCTGGACTTTTTCAAATTCAATTAAGTTCGCCGCATCCATTAAATCTTCGTCAATGGTAACACTTCCCACATAATTGAGGTTAGCACTAGTGACTGTTACCCGGTGGATTTTCGATTTTAATACCTCAATATTCATTGTTATTTTGTCAACTTTTTTAAAGTGAAATCAATTTTTACAAATCGACTTTAGCAAACATATCCGGTTACAAAGTTACTATTTTTAATAAAATACAACCTTTACAATAGCAGGGATTTATAAAATTGAAACAAGCATGATGAAAACAATTATTACCGTACACAAAAAATGACTATTTCTTATCATGCGGCTCACATCTGATAATTGAAAATAATTATAGGGAAATATTATCAATAAGCCTTACCCCATCTGCCCACACAGCTATACAGGCTGTATATGAAACCGATTTCTTCCATTCCAATATTTTTTTTAAGGTGTTATCTTCCACTATTTCAAAATATTCCAGTTTTAAAACTGGATGATCCTGAAAAACGTTTTCAACAAATTTGTATATTTCTTCTGGTGTTTTACTATCTTTTAATCCTTTACATTTAAAGAGTGTTTCAGGTATAATTGCACATAATGTTCTAGTTTGCGATGTGAGTAAACGGTTTCTTGAACTTTTAGCCAGGCCATCATTATCTCTGATTGTATCACATGCAACAATGTTTACAGGAATCTTTTGGGTTTCTACCAAATGTTTTATAATGGTTAATTGTTGAAAATCTTTTCTTCCAAAATAAGCATTTTGTGCTGGCACAATATCAAATAAACGTTTAACCACAATAGCAACTCCCTGGAAATGTCCAGGCCTGAATTGTCCTTCCATAACCTTATCTAGTTCGCCTAAATTAAAGGTTTCCTTAACTTCTTCCGGGTACATTTCTTCTTCACTTGGAATAAAAACTATATCACATCCGGCTTCCTCAAGTAATTTAATATCTGTTTCTATATTTCTTGGATACTTCTTTAGATCATTTTTGTTATTAAATTGTAAGGGATTTACAAAAATGCTTACAACAGCAATATCATTTTGTTTTTTAGCTTTTGCCAATAATGAAAGATGACCTGTATGAAGCGCACCCATGGTTGGTACAAACCCCACTTGTCTTCCTTGTTTTTTTAACGTTTCAATTTGGCTATTTATTATTTTTTTACTCTTATAAACCTGCATAATTAAAGTATCCTGATTTTTAAAAAACTCGGCTAAAATAATATAAATAAGAAATCCATTCTATACATTATTCAAAAAAAGATATAATTATGCAATTATATCAAATATACTATGATCAAACTATATTCTACCTTGAAATACAGGGAAATAAAAATTAATTAATGTTAAAAAATTTAATATTAGGGATAAAATATTTATCTTTGCATGATATTTTGGACAAAAGATTTCGATAATACATGGAAAGTACAAAAGTTTTATTCGTTTCGCAAGAAATTACCCCTTATGTTTCAGAAACAGAAATTTCAATTAAGGGAAGACATCTACCACAAGCTATTCAGGAAAAAGGAAGTGAAATCCGAACATTTATGCCTCAATTTGGATGCATAAACGAAAGAAGGAACCAATTACATGAAGTGATTCGGTTATCCGGGATGAATTTGATTATTGATGATACAGATCATCCATTGATAATTAAAGTTGCTTCGATTCAAGCTGCAAGAATGCAGGTATATTTCATTGACAATGAAGATTTCTTTCAAAGAAAAACAAAACTTGTTGATGAAAATGGCAGTTATTACAATGATAATGACGAAAGGGCTATTTTCTTCGCTCGTGGGGTTTTAGAAACCGTAAAAAAACTTAGATGGAACCCGGATATAATCCATTGTCAGGGATGGTTCACTGGAGTTTTGCCATTTTATTTAAAAACTGCTTTTAGTGAAGATCCATTATTTGAAAATTCAAAGGTTATCTATAGTGTATACGAAGAACAGTTTACTAATGTATACAATGAGAACTTTAAGAAGAAGATATGGATAGATGGCATTGATGAATCAAGAATAAATAATATGGGTGAAGTTGACCATGTTGAATTCAACAAACTTGCTATAGACTATTCAGATGGCATAATTTTTGGCAGTAAGAAAATCGACGATGAAATCCGCAAATATGCTTTAAAACAGGAAAAACCAGTTTTAGAGTTTTGCGATGATGAAGAATACGTTGATGCTTATGCTGATTTTTATGAACAATTATTAACTGCACAAGTGAATGCTTAAAAAAAATATTCTAACAGGTCTTTTTTTAATCTTAGTTCTTGTAGTAATAAATTCATGTGAAGATTCCTTAACAACAATAGGTAATAAGTTATTACCGGATGAAGATGGAATGAGTTTTAAAGTTGATACTATTGAAGGTATCAAATTTAAAACAGTTCCGTCTTCTGTTTTTGAAACACGAAATATGGTTTCCCCCTTATTAGGTCACTACAAAGACGAAATAATAGGCGAAACAAAAAGTGTTGTAGTTACACAAATGCATAATTTTACAGGTATTAATGCGTTTCCTAGTGATGCTGTTTTAACAGACGCCAATGTTGTTTTGTATTTTAATAACTTTTTTGGTGATACAATGGCAATGCAATCTACTTATAAATTTACAGTGTACGAGCTCGATAAAAACGGTGACAAACCAGGATTTACCATAGACAGTACTGTTTATAAATCAAATGTCAATTATACCGATTTTTTTAACCG
>JBNLCS010000582.1:0-1758 GCA_050303935.1 Bacteroidales bacterium | reverse complement strand
ATTCTTCTTTACTGGCCCCCATCAGGTTAACTCTGGTAAGGTATTCATTGGAAGAAAAGATGCCAACCAAGTTTTCTCCCGGAATGTTCATAAAGTTGGGCAATCCTGCACCACTGGCTATAAAAAAAGCATTAAAACCTTCTTTTTTCAAATCTTCAATGCCGGCTGTTTTTCCTACCACGAAATTGGAAATAAATTTAACACCGGTTTTTCGAAGAATTTCTATTTCAACATCGACTATTTCATTGGGTAACCGGAATTCTGGTATCCCATATTTTAACACACCACCTATTTCATGAAGGGCTTCAAAAACGGTAACATCATATCCATATTTAACCAGGTCTCCGGCTGCGGCTAATCCTCCGGGACCTGATCCTATTACGGCCACTTTTATTCCATTTCTTTCTGCGATTCCGGGAACAGATATACTACCGCTGTTTCGTTCAAAATCGGCAGCAAACCTTTCCAGGTTTCCAATTGCTATAGCTGGTTTTTTAAGTTTCTGTGTATAAAAACATTGTGCTTCGCATTGTACCTCCTGTGGGCATACACGCCCGCAAACCGCCGGCAATGCATTGGTTTCCTTTAATACTTTTGCAGCTTCCAAAAATTCCCCATTTTCAATACGTTTAATAAATTTAGGGATGTTAATTCCTACCGGGCATCCAGTGATACATGTTGGATTGGCGCAGTCTATACATCGCTGGGCTTCTCCAATTGCCTGTTGTTCTGTTAAGCCCGTGTTTACTTCAAGGCTGTTCTTGTTTCTTATATCAGGCCCTTGTTCGGGCATTTTTACCCTTTCTTTGTTTGTTCTTTCCTTATTTTTTATCCTGGACCGTATTTCAGCTCTCCATTCCTGTTCCCTTTCGGCTTTTAAATATGCTGTTAGATCTGTCATATCTGAATTATTTTCTTTCATTTTTGTTATTGAAGCATATTAATGAATATTACCTGACTGTTTCCATGTATTTGTCGTATGCCAGTTTTTCATCATCACTGTATGCCCTTAACCGTAAAAGCAACTCGTCAAAATCAACTTCATGTGCGTCAAATTCAGGCCCGTCAACACAAACAAATTTTGTTTTACCACCAACACTAACCCTGCAAGCCCCGCACATTCCGGTACCATCTACCATTATGGTATTCAAACTTGCTACCGTTGGAATGTTATATTTTTTTGTGAGTAGTGTTGCATACTTCATCATAATAGCCGGGCCAATGGCGATAGCTTCGTCAACTTTTTCACGTTGAATTACTTCCTCCATTCCTTGTGTAACTAATCCTTTGTTACCATATGATCCATCATCGGTCATTATAATAACTTCATCGGAGTGCAGTTTCATCTGTTTTTCCAGAATAATCAAATCTTTGCTCCGGGCGGCCAGTACGGTTATCACTCTGTTTCCAGCTTCTTTCATAGCTTCAACTATAGGTAGCAGCGGGGCAATTCCCACGCCCCCTCCGGCACATAAAATGGTACCTGCTTTATGTATATGTGTGGCTTGTCCCAAAGGGCCCACAACATCTGTTATTTCATCTCCTTCTTTTAATGATGCAAGTTTATGTGAAGTTACCCCCACTTTTTGTATAACCAAGGTGATTGTCCCTTTTTTAGGATCAGCTTCCGAGATGGTAAGAGGGATACGTTCACCCTTTTTTCCTATTTTGATAATTACAAAATGTCCCGCCTTTCTCTTTTCTGCAATTCTTGGGGCTTCAATTTCAAGTTGTACTACATTTTTAGAAAATTCAACC
>JBNLCS010000581.1:0-4268 GCA_050303935.1 Bacteroidales bacterium | reverse complement strand
AAAGTTTGGACTGAGGAATGTGATGAAAAAACTGGAAAACAACGTCAGCAAGTATTAAATCGGTTGGTTAAAAAGATAAGTGCTAAAAACGAAAAGATTCGGAAACCGAAAAAGTATCGTAAAGTTACCAACTTCCATTTTCAGCCTAATGACTTATTGACTTTTAAATTAAACGACGGACTTTATCGAGCAGTTATTTGTACTAAGATTACCCAGCAAAAAGGACAATGCACATATGACTTAGTTGGAACAACTTATACTGGAAAAATAAAACCAGATGCTCAAGTGATAAAAGGTTTAGCTGTTGCAGGAAGGTGGATACCGTGCGGATTTGACCTGAAAGAAACTATTGAAGTGCAACCAGAAATCGATAAACTTTGGAAAAAAATACCGAACACTTCTAATAAACTTCTCGGATTGTCTTATCATTTGGTTACGCATAAAGACTTTTATGGGTTTAAAGATAAATTTGAGAAGGTCGGAGTTGTAAAATTTAAAGAATCATACAAAAGAGATGGAAGCTATGGCTATGAATCAACATTTGACAGATTTGAAGACATTTTCGGAGATATTCAAAATCACATGCAGATTTTTGGAGAAAAAAGTATTCCGATAAAGCATCTGATAGATGATAGTGAATAAAGGGCAGTTGCCAACAATATAGAAAATTGGGGCTGAGTAGGTTACGTCAATATTTAGTTTCCAAATCAGCTTAGCTATCGGTGGATAAATACGCGTTCCAAAAACCCCACCAATGCCATATTGTCAAAACGTTATTGCAAAAATTAAAGATGATGAAAGCTACATAATAATATTGATTCAAATCGTAATTGTTTCTTTAGGTTTTACACAACAAAAAGAAAATATTTCAAATGACGATCTTGCTCATTTTAAGGGGGAAGAAATTGAAGAATTACGTAAATTCATTGCAAAAAACATTAAATATCCAAAGACAGCAAAACTAAATTGCATTAGTGGCAAGGTATATGTAAGTTTTATTGTTGATTCTTTAGGTAATGTTAATTCAGTTGAGGTAGTAAACAAACTGGGACATGGTTGCGATGAAGAAGCAATTAGAGTTATTAAATCAACCAATGGTTTGTGGAAACCTGGTACAAAAAATAATAAACCTATAAATGTAGGTTTTACTGTTCCTGTAACATTTTGGGCAGATAAAAACTGTAGACCATATTATTATGAATACCTTGAGACTGGTGATAAACTATTTGAAAAACATAAATATCATAAAGCAATTGTACAGTATAATAATATAATAGAAATTAGACCACGTAACCCTGACGCTTTATTTAAAAGAGGATTATCAAAACTATATTTTAATGATACTATAGGCGCTTGTTATGACTGGAATAATATTCCCAAAGTATTAAATGACAAAGCGAAGGAGTATTTGTTAGAATATTGTGAATAATAACTTTTGCCAACACAATATAAGTTAGCTGGGCGAAATTGATAAATTTAAAAATGAATACAAGTAACAAAAATAGTAACTATTTGATAGAGAATTGGCTCCGTAATCCCAGCCTACTCATATTTGAGAAACATTATCGTACAGATTATCCTTTGAAATAACGCTATTAATCAAACAAAGTTTTTAATAATTCCATTTTCGAATGTACCCCAAATTTCTCAAACAATATTTGTATATGGCGGTGCACGGTTTTTATCGATATGTTAAGTTTATCGGCTATTTGTTTGTATTCCAACCCTTGTTCAACCAGTTTTATAATCTCCACCTGGCGATCAGTCAATGATTTTTCATTTTTTCTTTGTTCCAGCATTTCCCATTTACCGTTTCCGTTTTTACCACCACATATCATATGGTTTTGCACGGCTGTGATGGCATCTTTAAGGCCCGCCATTTTATATTTGCTCGCGTTTTTTATCACCGAGCATATTTTTGCTTTTAACTCTTCAATCGAAAAAGGCTTGTATAGGTAATCGCTTACCCCCCTTGTGAGCATTTCAATTTTTTCACTGTCATACGACCTGGCTGTAAGAAAGATAAATGGAATGTTTACATATTTTTCGTATTTCGATATTTCATCATAAAGAACATACCCATCCATGCCATCCATCATAACATCCGACAAGATTAAACCAATATCGGAATTTGTATTTAACAAGCACAAGGCTTCCTCACCATTTTCCGCTGAAAGTATATTGAACATACCACTAAGTTCCTCTTCGAGGTAATGCCGCATATCTTTGTTGTCTTCAACTATAAGTATAGTTTTCTGTTCTTGCGGAATGCCTGTTTCGTGTTTCAATTCAATTTCCTTATTTTTTAAAACAGAAGTGGTTAAAGATTTGTTTTTTTCTGTAAAGGTATTTTCAGTTACACATGGCAGGCTTATAATAATTTCGCTGCTAACGTTAATTTGGCTTCGCACTTGAATGGTGCCATTTAGCGAATCAACAATACTTTTCACAATAAACAATCCCATCCCTAATCCTTCATTGTTCTTTTTAGATTTCGAAATTTGAAAATAAGGTTGAAATATCTGATTTAGTTTTTCCTTATCAATACCATAACCATTGTCTTTAACCTTTAATATGGCCTTGGAATTTTCAGTTTTCAGGGAAATCGTTATTTCACCTCCCTTTTCGGTATATTTCACTGAATTCTCAAATAAGTTATTAATGATCCTTTCTATAGCTGATAGATCTGATTTAATGAAGATTTTTTCGTCCAGATCAAAACTGACAGACAGATTGTTTAACCTGGCATATTCTTCGTAAAGCGGTTTCTTTTTACTTATTATTCCAGATAAATCAACCACATTGTCGTGATTATAGGTAACCATCCCTTTTTCGTATTTTTCAATATCCAGGAAATTAACCATGTCATCCTTCAACTTATCAAAGTTTTCTTTGATTATGTTAAGCTCACGACTATTTCCTTTTATTTTTATATACCGGTCAAGGTAATTTGAAATCAAGGTTAAAGGGGTTTTAGTTTCATGGGCAACATTTATGAAATATTGGCTGCGCTGCTCGTTTATTTCTTCTATCTTTATTTTGGCCTTTCTCAGTTCTTTGGTCTTTTCTTCTACTTTTTGCTCCAGGTTGTTTTTTAAATCCTGCAAATCAATAAATTCTTTATTGGTTTTTAAAGCCAGTGCATAAGCAAATGCAAAAAGGATCGACAACTTTAACACATCATTCACAATCCATAAAGTATATGAAGAAGTAGAAGGGTATATAATCCACAAGGTCCTCATTAATACAACATATATTAAATAACAAAGGATTAACCAGGCAATAACTTTTATATTATTTTCAATGTTCTGATAATTTTTTTTAAACAATTTGAAGTATACAAACGAAAGGCCAGCCATAAACAAAACGTTCAGCACCCAAAACATATCAAAAAAGTTACTTACGTTGAAAAACAAACGTGCAAGCCAAACCAGGTTGAATAAGGCATAGTAATTGAATACCCGGTTTATAATTGTTTTAGTTCTTGTAGGAAGGTCAAACGATACATTTAAAATAAGGATAGTACTTTTATAAATGATAAGGAAACTTATTGCTACAATAAATACATACCAAACTTTTAAATCCATGATTTTTGGTATTATGGCATGAAAGGTAAAAGTATCTGTAAAAATGTACAATAATAATCCCGAGAAAAAACAGCTAAAATATAAGTGGTATTTACCTTCCTTAAAATTCCTTCGCCCGAGGTATACGATAAAATGAAAAACAATAAAGCTGATAAGAAACACATAACCCAGAATTTCGGCTACAGTGATGAACCAATATTTGTTTTGAGTTAGTATTTGGTTAAGAGTATCCATACTTTTTGGTTATAAATATCCATTGCAAAATGGGTTTGTAAAATTCAAATTTGTTACAATATTAATTCAAAATAAAAACATTACTTTTCAGTTTAGTACCAAACTACAAAGTATTTACTAAATAAAATATAAAAATGGTTAATTTTATAACAGTTTTGTGCAGCTTGCTATTTTTGGAAACAATTAATTATTCTCGGGAAATAGCTTATCTAGATAGTAATTTTCCAGGAATAATACCAAAAATATATGCCCCGGGCATATTGTCCCTTCCTGAAAGGTTTGAACACGGGTTGACCATTAGCAACAATGGCATGGCCCATATCTTTGGTCTGGATGGTAGTGAATCGTGGTCTTATAATGCAATCGTGAGCCTAAAAAGAAATAAAGACAATACCTACATTTTTGATACGCTTAACTTCACAAACAAAATAATAAGAAACAATGATG
>JBNLCS010000580.1:0-4862 GCA_050303935.1 Bacteroidales bacterium | reverse complement strand
GATTATAGGTGTAAAATATGCTATTATTATCGGTGTACTTTCCGGGACATTGGCTTTTATTCCTTACTTTGGGTCTATTCTTGGTGGTATTATTGCCACTGTTTTCACCCTTCTCACAGCACCCAATCCCTTGCTTGCAGTTAAAGTAGGTATTTTCTATATCGCTGTTGTTTTTACCGAACATAATATTTTAACACCCAATATTGTGGGAAACAATGTTAGGATCAATCCGTTCATCATAATCCTAAGCCTGATTATTGCTGCTACTGTATGGGGAATACCGGGAATGTTGGTTATTGTACCTTTTATGGCCTTTATTAAAATCATTGCTAAAAATTACCCGGGCTTACAACCATATTCATTTATTCTTGGAATGAGGGGTGCAAGGCGACATGCAATACATTTTCCAACTATCAGGGAAATAATAAATCGGAAAAAAGCGGATAAATCTGATGAAGACTAGTTGTTATTTTATCAAATTTATGTAACGAATTTAATTAATTTTCGTAATTTAAGGTCTACCCCTAACCATTAGATTTTACAGGAACTGTAAAAGAAAATGAGAATAGTCTGATGCTGTAAGAAGTAAAATATTTAGCCGTTCGTCAAAAAAAATTGATTGTTCGTCAAAAAAATATTAAAGTGGGTAGGAGACAAATAATAATAGCAGTTTTAACTATATCAGGTTTGTTTTTACATACAGTAAAAACCCAGATACCTCCTGATTGTTCATTTATTACTGATAATTATAGCGGTCAGGTAACTACAAGCAGGTGCGCCCCGCTTACCATGACAATGGAGGTGGAATACCGTTTTATGTTTGCAGTTGACTCAAATCAAATCAAAGTATTGTATGTATGGAATGATGGTACCCCAGCTACCGATACCATAGATCCGATTTCACATGGTGATACGCTTTTTACAGCTGAAATGTCACATATTTATCAGCCCTCTGATCAATGTACATACACGGCAGAAGCATTTATTATTATAAATGACAATGAAATTTGTGCCAGTAGTAGTTTACAGGAACAAACTTTCAGTGCTTGGGGAAGGGACAATGAAAACTCAGGCGAACTTTATATTGCCCCGCCTGAAGTGTTAATTTGTGAGGGGGATGATGTTGATACTTCTTTTAGTGATCAAAGTACGTTTAATTGTAACATTGGCATTGAACCGGATAAACCAAACAGAATGACCCGTTGGGTGCAGTTTATATATAATACCGACACTGGCACCTTTGCTACCCTGATACCTGGAGCCTCTGTGGTTGATAATATAGGGAATATTTATCCGCTAACAGATGCTGCAGGCAATGCAATAAACACACAATATGGCCCAGTGATCCCCATACCAATCCCGGCAGACGGCCCCAATCAGGATTCATGGCAAATTATAGCACCAGCAGATGGGGTTGATGGTGATTACCTTGAAATAACCATGAGAAACTGGAATATATGCAACCCTTACGATAATGACCCCTATGATGGTATTTCCCCATCTGATACATTAAACGGGGATAATGCACCTATTGAAACAACAGCGTACATAAGGATCATCACTACACCGCCTTCTCCCACGAACCCTGATGTAGAATCATGCGTTAACGACCCGGTTACATTGAGCGTTGGTTCCGGAAGTACTATTCGCTGGTATGCTGATTCAACATATTCAAATTTATTGTATACAGGTAGTACATTAAATCCCGTTGCCCCTCCTGTTAACCTTGATAATTCCGTCCCGGGATCACACACTTATTTTGTTACTGATGCCATTGGCTTTTGCGAAAGCACTCCCCATCAAGTTGATTTAACAATTTTTGACAACCCAACAACGGCCAATGCCGGACCAGACCAATTCTTATGTGTTGATAGTACATTTTTACAGGGAAATACAATCACCACCGGAACAGGCTTATGGACAACAACCGGTGGGGCAATAATAAATGATCCTTCTGATCCTGTTTCATTGGTTACTAACCTTGATGTGGGGTTGAATGTTTTTACCTGGACAACAACAAATGGTCCTTGTGAATCCGTGGATGTTGTAAATATTTACCGGGACCTTCAACCTGACCCCTCATTTGCAGGAACCGATACAGCCATTTGTAATGCTTCGGTTTTACAACTATATGCCAGTGCCCCAACTAATAATGGTATAGGAAACTGGACTATTATACAAGGGGGGGGGGGTCTGGTTGATCAAAACGTATACAATACCTTTATTACAGGTATTAATCAGGGAATAAATGAATTAGTTTGGGAAATTGAAAGTGCAAATGGAGGATGTCCACCAAGTACAGATACGATTGTACTTCTCAGGGATATATCACCAAATCCGGCACTAGCAGGTCCGGATCAGGAAATATGTCAGGCCCAAAACACGATGCTTGACGGAAACAGTGCCACAAACAATGGAACCGGTACTTGGTCGGTTTTAGCTGGAAGTGCCGTTTTCACTGATATTAATGATCCCATAAGCACTGTTACCGGATTATCGTATGGTAGCAATCTACTAATATGGACAATTCAAAGTGAGTTTACTATTTGTGGAACAACAAATGATACAGTCCGTGTTGAGACATTTGAAATGCCGGTTACAGCGAATGCCGGTTTGGATCAAAGTTTATGTAATGTAACGTTGTCTGATACGTTAAAAGCAAATGCCCCAACAGCAGGTAGTGGGATATGGCAATTATTAGCAGCCCCCGCAGGTTCATCACCAATGTTTGTGCCCAATAACACCGACAATGAAACGCGGTTACAAATACAGCCCGGCCAGGAAGGGATTTATCAATTAACCTGGAACATTGTTAATGGGACCTGTGAGACACACGATACCATAGAAATAGATTTTGGGGCTATCTTACCGCCTGCTGAAGCAGGGCCAGACACCGCCTTTTGTGGATTAAGTATTGGGCTGCAAGCTGAAACGCCGCCAGTTGGATTAGGTACATGGAACATTGTATCAGGAAGTGGTTTTGCAAGCATATCTGATGTAAATGATCCGAATGCGACTATAACTATTACCCCGGGAAATGAAGGGGCTTATGTACTGGAATGGATCACGCTTAGCGGCTCGTGCACCCTATTGCCAATACATCGTGACAGTGTTAGGATATACTTTAAACCCATACCTTTCACTCCTCTAAGTAAAACATTTGACAGATGTGGAGAAGGAAGCCTGGAATTGGTTATTGAAAAAACCTTCAATGCTACTACGGCAAGATGGTACGATAGTATTACTGGGAGCAACCTGTTAATCACTGATACTTTATTTAATACACCTGTCTTGAATATGAGCAGAAGTTTCTACGTAAGTGCTTATAATGACACATCAATGTGCGAAAGCAACAGGGTGCCGGTGAATTCAATTGTTAACCAAGTACCTGGAAACCCGGTTACATCGGATGTTCAGAATTGTGGTGGTGGTGCGTTAACCCTTAATTCACTGGTAGGAAGTAATGGAACCGGTAACCGATGGTTCGAAAGCGATACTGCAACAACAATATTGTTTAACGGAAATGATTATACGGCCCCCTATACTAATATTTCAAGGTCATACTGGGTTTCTACTATACATGACAGTACAGGATGCACCAGTAATAGGGTAAAAGTTAACATCACTATTGATAGTGTACCTGGTTTACCTGTAGTGAGGGATACCAGCCGGTGTGGTTCCGGAAGTTTCGAATTAATTTCTGAAAGAGGTAATTTTGCTACATCTAACAGATGGTATAACCAGCAAACCGGAGGTGTTTTGTTGACGACTTCTGATAATTATATTACCAATTATTTAGATACTACTTCATCTTTTTTTGTTTCGGCATACAATAGTTTAACAAATTGTGAAAGTGAACGTACTGAATTAAATGCTGTTATTGACTCAATTCCCGGACTTCCTATTGTTGGGGATACCTCAATTTGCGGTTACGATACAATTGTACTTGCAGGCACCCCGGGAATGAACGGGACAATCCTCAGATGGTATAGTATGCCAGGTGGGAACAATATTTTATTTTCAGGAAATTCTTTCGAAACGCCATACCTCACATCAACCACTTCATATTGGGTGTCTTCTTTTAATAAAACAACCGGCTGTGAAGGACAACGGGAACAACTGGATGTTGTTATTAATGAAATTCCGCAAACAACACCTATACAAGGGTATGAATTTGTTAGACAAGACCAGGAAAACGTAGTTTATTCTGTAGATTACCATACAGGATCAACATATAACTGGGTTATACCTTCTGAAATAAGTAAAATAAACGAAGTTGATAATTTTGTTATTCTCGGATTCCCTAATATGGGCAACCATGTGATCTCTGTTACCGAAACAGCAAGCAATGGATGTGAAGGTCCTCCACAAGAGAAAGAAATTATGGTAACCAATGATCTGATTAACCTCACACTTGAAGATTACAGTGCTGAAACCTGTTTGGGAAATAACATTTTCTTAAATGTTGTTCCAACGGGCGGTAACGCACCATATTTCTATAGTTGGTACGGTGATTCGGCTTATTTGACCGAAACCGACAGGGCAAACCCGGTCTTTCTGGCTACCAGTCCCGGATTGTATAAATTATATATTCATGTATGGGATATAGAAAATAATCATGCATATGATACAATGACGGTGAGGGTATTCAATAATCCGGGTATTACATTCATCCCTGATGAAAAGTATGTTTGTCTGGGAGAAGATTACAATACTAATCCTGAAATTACAGGGGGAAGCGGAATTTATACTTTATATATGTGGACAGGCAATACGATAGGATTATCATCCCTTGACGAAGAATCACCGGTTTTTAATTCAAATGTGGAAGGTAATTTTGAGATGGTATTAACTGTTATGGA
>JBNLCS010000579.1:0-3925 GCA_050303935.1 Bacteroidales bacterium | reverse complement strand
TGAACGTTTTAAAAGGTTAGATACCGGGATAAATTCTGTAAACAGGGGGCATGGACTTGGCTTGTCTATAAACAAAGCTCTAATAGATTTGTTAGATGGTAAAATTGAAATTAAAAGTCAAATAAACAAGGGGTCTTTTTTTAAGGTTGAATTTCCTGCCAAAAAGGTTAATACCGAAGGTTTTGCTCCTGATGGTAACCAGTTTATTTTTGATGCAGATTCAGTTTTCTAAATGGAAATAATGATAGATATAAAAACGCATTACCTATATCCTGCTGCATTATTTGCAAGTAAAGAGCCGCATATTGTGAATACAATTTTGGGTTCTTGTGTATCCGTGTGTTTGTATGACCAGCGTCTCAAGTTTGGAGGGATCAATCATTTTATGTTGCCGCATTGGAATGGCCAGGAACTCGCTTCCCCAAAATATGGAAATATTGCAATCGAAAAATTAGTGAATCAGATGATTTCACTGGGTGCTAACAAAAAATCTCTTATTGCCAAGGTTTTTGGTGGTGCCGAGGTAATAGAGGTCAAAGCTACTTTTTTTAATATTGGAATGCGTAACATTGAACTGGCCCGGGAAATGCTTGATAACTTAAAAATTCCGGTTGTTGCAAAAAGCCTTGGAGGAAAAGAGGGGCGAAAAATTCAGTTTAACACATTCGACGGCACTGTAAAAATGAAATTTGTACAACAAACAAACCAGATTTCGGTTCCGAAAAAAATAAAAATTTCGTAACTTAAAAATAAAATCCTGAAAATCTAAAATTAACATATGCCACGTGAAAAAATAAACGTACTAATTGTTGATGATTCTGCAGTAGTTAGACAAACGTTGTCTATGATATTGAATTCAGATAACCAGATTAACGTTATTGGAACTGCCCAAGACCCTATTTTCGCGGTTCGTAAAATGGCTGCCAATCCTCCCGATGTTATTACACTTGATATTGAAATGCCAAGGATGGACGGGCTTACATTTCTTAAAAGAATCATGTCCCAACATCCAATCCCTGTTGTTGTAATTTCAAGCCTTACGTCAAAAAGTACAGAAACAGGCATAAAAGCGTTAGAATATGGGGCGGTTGAAATTATTACCAAACCCCAAATGAATACAAAGGAGTTTATTGAAGAATCTAAAATCAGGATATGTGATGCTGTAAAAGCAGCAGCAATGGCTAAAATTAAAAGAAAGTCAATTACACCAGTAGCAAATATAAAAGTTGAACCAAAATATTCTGCAGATGCCATTATTCCAAAAACATCAATTGGGCATAGCATGATAAAAACTACAGAAAATGTTATTGCAGTAGGTGCATCAACAGGAGGAACGGAGGCCTTGCGTGTGTTTTTGGAGCAACTACCATCTGATTGTCCCGGAGTTGTTGTTGTACAGCACATGCCCGAACATTTCACCCGTTCATTTGCAAATCGTTTAAACGAAATTTGCCGTATTACTGTTAAAGAAGCGGCAAATGGGGATACTGTTTTGCGTGGACAAGCACTGATAGCCCCGGGCAATCATCATATGCTGCTTAAGCGGAGCGGCGCCAAATACTATGTTGAAATTACCCAAGGACCTCTTGTAAACCGTCATAGGCCGTCGGTAGATGTTCTTTTCAGGTCAACTGCAAAATATGCCGGCGCAAATGCAACAGGTGTTATCATGACCGGAATGGGAGATGATGGGGCCAGAGGATTGCTTGAAATGAAAGAAGCAGGGGCTAAAACTATAGCTCAGGACGAAAAAACATGTGTTGTTTTTGGTATGCCAAATGAAGCTATCAAGCTTGGTGCCGCACAAAAAATATTACCTCTGGATAAAATTGCTTCTGCTATTGTTAGTTAGTTTGCACAATAACTAGTTTTTTAAACATTAAATGATACATATGTTTTAGCAGGAGCGGGTGAAAATCCCTATACAGTATCAAACATTTTTAATCAAAATTGTTAATTTATTAACAATCTATATGATCTTTCTTTAATTGAACTAACTTTGTTACAACGATTAATCATGTGTTAATTTAGTAATATACGATGGGCAATCAGGAAAACGTTCATAATCAATTAGTAGGTATGACCAAACTATATCAGTTCTTTTGCTGGTGTTCAGGTGCCAGGTTGTATATGTTGAAAAAAAGCCCAACAGAATACAATAAATATTTTGGAATTGGTGCGATAGTTTTTTTTACGGGCATATTAGCTTCGTTAACGGGAGGGTATGCAATGTATACTGTTTTTAAGAATTATTTTGCAGCAGCTTTACTTGGGGGCTTTTGGGGAGTGCTTATATTTTTTCTTGACTGGTATATTGTTTCAAGTTTACGAAAAGAAAATCAGCTTGGCAAAGAGTTGTTATCGGCTTTACCTCGTTTAATCTTATCGGTTTTGCTGGCAATTGTAATTACAAAACCACTGGAGCTGCGGTTGTTTAAAAATGAAATTAACAAAGAAATAGAAGTCTTAAAACGTGATAGTGAAATTAACTATCAGGATATGGTTTTTGAAGAGTTCGATGAAATATCGAAACTTGAAAATGAAAATAAGTTATTGCGTGAAGAAATCGCACAAAAGCAACAAGAAAGGAAACAATTATTTGAACTTTTGATTGCAGAAGCTGAAGGAAGAAGCCCAACCAACATTGTAGGAAAAGGTTCTGTTTATCGTGAAAAAAAGCAGGAATATGATAAAGTTTCAACTGAACTTGAAACGCTGAGAAACCAATCGCAAAAGATTATTCAGGACAACAACGGCCGTATTTCAATGCTCAAAGAAAGCAGGGATGAAAAAATAGCATCAGGGTTTGAAGCCACGAATAAATACGATGGGTTTTTAGCGCAAATTGAAGCTCTTGGAAGCCTTTCTGCCAGAAACAAAAATATATATCATGCCAATTTATTTCTGGTAATATTATTTATCCTGCTTGAATCTTCACCAGTATTGGTAAAACTTATGTCTAAAAGAGGGCCTTATGACGTTTTACTTGAGTTAGAAGAAATACAGATGACAAATGAGAACGAACATGAAATACTTGACATGAATACATCACTAGATGAGGCAAGGCTAAGCAAAAAAATGAAAAAAAAGATAAAGAAAGAAGCTCGCCAAAAAGTTATGTACCATTATTATGAACATCTTATTGAAGCAGGAAAAGAAATTAATATGACAAAAATTAATAGATGGAAAGAAAAAGAAACCACGAAAATCAATAATAATTTTGACGAAGAATCAAAAAATATCTCCAACAGTCTCAAACCTTATTAAGGGTACCTCTAAAAACCTATTTAGTCATGAAGGTGAGCGAGAGAAACAAAGACAAGACGGAAGATAAAATATTTCGCAAGCGCAGCCATAGCTGCGTTGAGGAAAGATTTCACCTGACACCGAAGGATTTGTTTTTCGTAGCCACTTGGAATAGAAATAGGTTTTTAGAGGTGCCCTTAAATGATATATCATTATTATATTTAAAAAATATTATTTATATTTAATCATAATCTTAGCAATATGAATGATATCAATACGAAGGGGAAAGTTATCAATACAGTTTTCATAGTATTTCTAATTTCATTAATTATACCCTTTGCCACAATTCTTCTTGAAATTTTAGCAAAAAATTACGACATACATTTTCATAGCATAACAAAAGTTCATAAATTAAACAGGTATTTGTTTATTATTGATGCGCTTCCACTTGTGTTCACAATACTTGCGTATTATATTTCAAAAAATGTTTTTGAGAAAATCGAAAGCTTTAAGGTTAACGTGTTCAATAAAGATAAAGATATAACCCAAACCCTTGATTTTATAAATAAACTGGTTGAAGGAAATACAAGTGTTGAGTATGATATTGATAAAGGAAATGAAGTGCTTGGCAAAACGCTAATCAGTTTAAGGGATAATATTAATGAAAACAAAAAGTTAG
>JBNLCS010000578.1:0-2354 GCA_050303935.1 Bacteroidales bacterium | reverse complement strand
TTGCAAGAATAAAAACAAGTCCAAGCACATTTCTGTAGAAAACAATATTTACTGAACTTAATGTATTTCCGGCTAACTTTACAAATGCCCCCATCAGAGCAAATACGAAAGCAGCAAGAATTGCAAACATTATGCCTTTTGAAAATTTTATTGAATATCTGCTTTTTTCACGAACCATTCTCCATAATGTTGATAAGTTGCGAAAATAACATTTATTACAGTCGTTTGAAAAAAAGACATTAAAACTGCGTTTTATTAAATTTCCTGACGATTTTAATTTATTTGTTTATTGGATTACTAACCGGGTTGAGTAGTTACCTTCTTCGGAATAAATCTGTAATATATACATACCGGCTTTCAAATTTAATGAAACAGATGTATCAGTGTATTCGTGTGTATTTTGATATATTTTTTTACCATTCGTATCGTAAATCAACAATTCATAGGCCCCATTCTTAACATTAGTACAATGAATGGTAAAGGAGCCCCGGTTCGGATTCGGGAACATTTGAAAAACAGGTTCTAAACGGTTTTTGGTTATATTTGATGTACCATATGTAAATCCGGCAATATACGTTTGCCCCCACCGACCTGTTTCATCTTTACTTCTAACATAAAAAACATGGTCGCCTTCACTGATACCTTTTAAACCTACCTCAAATACTGCTGTAATATCCTCTCCCGAATTTTGAATGTTCACCTGATTTCCCTTTCCATATCCCGGATCATTGTCAATATAATATTCTGTATAAATAATGTTGCTTACTCCTGACGTTTTCTGCTTATATAAATAAAAATCCCTTTTTGTTACTAACCCCCAATCCCCTTTATCATCACGAAACCGCACATTTAATGAGTGAAACCCCCTATCTAAATCCGATACCGGAACATCTATAAACACTGTTTTATCAATAAATGAAGGTGCAATATTCATAGGAATTGCATTTCCAATCCCGGGGTCAATATCAAAAAAATATTCAGCTTGATCAATCCTTTTTGAAGCTGTATCCAAAAAACCATGGCTATAGATAATATTTTGATAAAGCAAGCTCCAGTTTCCTTCATTGTCAATCACCCTGACATTAAAATTATGAAACCCAGTTGTCAAGCCTTCTGTGTTAACAGGAAGAAATACCATTGTATCATTTGGAAACGAAGAAAGGCTCACAATATTTCCATTGTGGTACCCAGGATCTTCATCAAAAAAATATTCAGCGTAGGTAAGTTTATTAGGTAATGAATCCGGTATACCATGATAATAAAAATACTTTTGGAACAACATGCTCCAATTACCTTCATTATCCATTCCTCTTATTTTAAACTTATGAAACCCCTGATCAAGATCTGACAAACTAACCGACAACAGAAGGTTCGTGTCCAAAGTATTCGGAACCACGGGTACAGAATTAGCCTTTCCAATTCCCGGATCATCATCGAAAAAATACTCTATATATTCTATTTTATTAACAATAGCATCGGGCACTCCATAGTTGAAAAAAACCTTCTGATATAACATACTCCAATAACCGTCAGAATCGAGTGCCCTTATTTTAAATCTATGAAAACCTTGTGAAATACCGGAAAGGTCAAGAAATAAATTTAATTGGGTATCAACGACTGAAGATTCTATCGGAATAATATTCCCATTTTTAAAACCAGGATCATTATCAAAAAAATATTCAGCATAAATTATTTTCTCGGCAATGGTGTCATGTAATCCATAATTGAAAAAATCTTTTTGAAACATCAAACTCCAATTATTTTCATTGTCAAGAGCCCTAAATTTAAATTTATGAAACCCCTGTGACAGGTCAGATACATCAATTTGCAAAACAAGTTGTGTATCACTGGTAGCTTGGTTTATCACCACAGAATTGCCCGCGCCATTACCAGGATCATCATCAAAAAAATATTCTGCGTAAACCAATTTGTTATATATGGTGTCAGGAATGCCGTATTTGAAAAAATATCTTTGAAAAATCATCGACCAATTATTTCCCACATCTCTTGCCCTGATATAGATTTTATGGTGACCTGGTTCAACATCCTGCATAACAACTGAATAGTTTATTAGCGTATCAGAGGTTGACCCGTTAAGGTTTATCTGGTTTCCCAAAGATTTACCAGGGTCATTATCAATAAAGTATTCAATATAATTTATTTCTGATGGAACCTTTTCTTCCTTTTTATATATATAAAATTGTTTTTGATATGTCATGCCCCAATACCCTGAATCATTCCTAAACCTAAAGTTGAATGTATGAAACCCCTTTTCAATAGATGTGGTATTAACATCCAGGTTAAACGTAGTATCAATATCATTAACAAGTGAATTATGGAACGGAATGGCCATG
>JBNLCS010000577.1:0-5464 GCA_050303935.1 Bacteroidales bacterium | reverse complement strand
GATGGTTTGGTATTTTTCAAGAATGCTGTTTATAATAAAAACAACTGACACAGGTTCGGTAACAAATCGGTAATTGTTTGTTTTAAGTTTAGATATAAGAATAGCTTTATTGCTAAATTCCTGTAACCGAAGGGCCGATATTTTAAGTGAGTCAAGATAATTATTGTATTCCCCGGGTAGTTTCGATTTCAATAGTTCAGAAAAACCAATTATACCGCTTAAAGGGGTCCTTATTTCATGGCTTACAATTTTAATAAAATCACTTTTTGCTTTATCCAGTGATTCAAGCTCCCTTTTTCTTAAATCTAATTCTTTGTATGCCAATTGAAGATCGTTATACATTTTAACCAGCTCATCAGAACTTTTTTGTTCAAGTTTTTCAATACCACTTTTAAGGTTTGAAATAACCTGGCTTTTACCGGATATTTTTGACAAAAGCCTTATCTTATGCAAGAGTTCGAAATCTGTGAAAGGAGTGTTTAAGTAATCATCAACTCCGCATTTCAGTAGTTCTTCAATTATTTCATTTTCAAATTTGTTATGATTTACTACAAGTATACTGCAATTATTTGAAGAGACGTATTCGATCCATTTTTGGTAATCCGATTCTAAAAGGATTTGGCAATCTACAACAAGCGTTATTATTCTCTCGTATTTTAAGATGTTTTCAGCATCAGAAATTGAACTTGAAAATCTTGTATTATAACCGGGTAGTTCATTTAAAATTTGATGGAGAGCATTTTCATTTTCTGATTTCTCAATACACAATATTGAATAATTCTTACTCTTAGTCATATTGGCCCCTGTAGTATATGCAGCTTCTTTAAACAATCGGTCGAGTTATAGTTCTGTTCAATTAAAACACAGAAAAATTTTAAATATCATACGCAATAACTTTTTGAAAGGTTTTAATAAAATCGTTTTAAATCATTTTTTGTAAACGTCCAATCAGGTGTTATAATTTCATTGTTGACCCGGTTGGTATACCATGGCGATAAGTTTGCATTGTTGAGGTTTTTTAATACATGAATGTCTTGGGCAGGCATAAAACCTTGGGCCAATAAAAAAATTACTTCACCGTTAATTGTGTTGATGGCTTTATCTACCACAATTACGGCATGTCCCGGGCTACCTCCCTGTATAAATATATCTCCGATTTCTATATTTTCAATGGTTACCGGTTTCAATTCTTTTGATAATGATAAGGTACCTGCGTAAATGAAAACTATTTCCATGAACTTTAAAAATGTATCGTAACTATCATCAACCCCTGCTTTTTTTACCCATGTAACCCCGTTGCCTTTTACGCTGATCCTAAATCCGTTTTTCCATTTTATATATTCGGCTTTAAACCCATTTGTAAAGCTAAAATTGATTTTATTGTGTTGGTTTGAAAAAAACAGGTAATCAGCTCGTAATCTCATAATGGCGTCTGCGCATTGTTGTAAATCTTTTTTACCTGTTGAAAGGTCAATCACGCTACAATGGTTTGCCTGATAATTTATTTTTCCATTGTAATATTTTACATAGCTACCGTATGGCTTAAGGGGGAGGTTTCTCAAGAAAAAAGCAAATGTTGTAGAGTCTAAACCATTTCTTAAATATTCTTTTGGAGGTATAAAACGTTCAACAATAGTTTCCCCGTTTTTATTTAAATATTTTTCCGGATTTCCGGTATTCTCAGGAAATAAATTCGTTACCGGGAACATTATCATACAAACAGAAAGGCAATAAAAAAGAAGAACTTTGTTTATCATTTAACAATAATTATTTTAAGTGAATGTAGTGATTTTTGTACATCTTGAAAAACGTTTAGTTGTTTAGTTGTTTTGTGTAACAAAAAATTAAACAAAAAAGATTGCTTGTTAATCAACTCTGAAAACAGATATTTAAAAATAAATTGAAACCAAAGCGTATATTGTATACAAGTTCTAAATAGGCGAATTCTGAAATTTATTCGGGTCCTAATTATTCTTCCTATTTTTTTGGTTTTAGTTTTTATTTGTAATAAATTGTATATGAAATATATAAATAATATTATTGGGGATTGTGCCCCATGCATTATGGTACAAATTTTAATTTACATTGCACTCACTTTCTCATTAAAAGTTTAATAAAATTATTTAGAGACTTCATGTTAAAATAGCTGATTTTAACAAATTGTTTAGTTACAATATAAAATTTTAAATAACTGTAAAACAGTACGATACATATTTTAACATTTTATTAATATTTGGAAAACTTACGTATTTCATTATTTAGACACAATTTTGAAATATATATTATTATGTTGACTAATTTACATTAAATCAATGAAATATAAAGTCAATTCTTATTTAGACTAATTCTAAAAAACAGCCTGTTTTTCAATTTCGGATTTGTAAGTCTGTTTAATTTGTTCGTAAATTTGCTTAAACAAAATTGGTATTATAACGAAACAAAAATATATAGCTATGACAACAATGGAATTTAATTATCAGCTAACCAGTTTGAAAACAAGTTTAGAACGTTTTGCACTGAGTTTGACCCAAAATATTGAGGATGCGAGGGACCTGATGCAGGAAACATTCCTAAAAGCGCTGTCTTACCGCGATAAATTTACTGATCATACAAATTTAAAGGCATGGGTTTTTACCATTATGAAAAATACCTTTATCAACAATTACCGGAGATCGGTTAAAGCAAGAACAACGTTTGATAACACAGACGATCTTTTCTTTTTGAACTTAAATAAAGAAGCGGCAGATGATACTCCGGAAATGACATTGTCGGCCAAAGAGATTGAGAAACGAATTGAATCATTGGAAGACGAATACAGGATACCTTTCAAAATGCATACAGCTGGTTATAAGTACAAAGAAATAGCCGATAAGCTTGATTTAAAAATTGGAACAGTGAAAAGCCGTATTTTCTTTTCCCGACAAAAATTAATGGATTCTTTGAAGGATTTTAAGTAACAGACAATAGCATATACCCTTTTTTATTTTGAAAATCCTGCCCTTTGGCGGGATTTTTGCTTTACAGCATAATTGTAGTATAGTATAATACATTGTATATTAGTTATATTTAACATTACTTTGTTTAATGATATAGAACCTAAATGGAAATTTCATATTATATTTACGTGACATAGGCCTATATAGCTTAGTTAAACATTCGGTTTATTTTGTTTGTTTTGTAGATAAATAGAAAGGCATAAAGTCAGTGAGTGGTGATAGAAATAACAGAAAAAATTGACGGAAACTAAACAACATTAATTTAGGCTTTGAACAACATATTTAAAGAAAAGACGATTAATGAAAGGGAAGGCAAAATTATTATTTCTTATTCTTTTCAATAGTGTGTGTTTTGTACAAGGGCAGTTTTATAATGGTCACCAATTAACCTTTGGCAAAAATAGGGTACAGTATAATGATTTTTACTGGTCGTTTTACAGATACGATGGTTTTGATGTTTATTTTAACCAAAATGGAAAAAACCTGGCTAATTTTACGGCTGATTACCTAAACAATAGAATCCCCGAGATAGAAAGTTTTCTTGATTATCGCCTTGATAAAAGGATGATATTCGTGGTGTTTAATAAGTTGACCGACCTGCGACAAACAAATATAGGCCTGGTCACCGGACAAGAAGAAACCAATCTGGGTGGTGTAACCACTATACTTAAGAACAAGGTGTTTGTATATTTTAATGGCAACCACAAAGAATATGAAGACCAGTTAGATGCAGCAATAGCTAACATTATTCTTAATGAAATGTTGTATGGCACCGATTTAAAGGAAAATGTTACCAATTCGACATTAATTAACCTTCCCGAATGGTACCTTTCTGGCCTGGTTTCTTACATATCCTCTGAATGGAACCTTAAAATTGAAAATATTATTAAAGACGGTATCTTAACAGGTAACTTTAAAAAGTTTTATCATTTACAAGAGGAGGAAGCCTTGTATGCAGGGCACTCTTTCTGGAAATATATTGCAGATACTTATGGAAAATCAATAATTCCGGATATATTATATTTAACCAGGATATATAAAAACCCAAATTATGGCCTTCAGTATTCCATTGGTATGAACGTGAAAGAACTTGCGCGGGAGTGGATGGGTTATTATAAAAATTACTTTGGGGAACAAAAAGATAGTTTTAATACTAATGAAGACAGTCCATTAATTAAAAGGCCTAAGAAAAAACAGGTTTATCATAACGTGAAAATTAATCCTGAAAAGGATAAGTTGGTCTACGTTACACATAAACGGGGGCGCTTTAAAATCTGGTTATATGATATAAGTACGGGGAAAAAGAAAAAAATATTTCAATATGGACATAACATTGAACAAATTACGGATTACACCTTTCCTGCAATAGCCTGGCATCCCACTGGACGGATCTTAACATTTATTACGGAAGAGAAAGGAGGGTTGAAACTTTATTACTATAACCTGGAAGATAAAGAAACCGTATCAAGGAACTTCTTGTATTTCGAGAAAGTTCTTGATTACAGTTTTTCACACGATGGTTTTCGTTTTGTTATGTCGGCTGTAAGGAATAGTCAGACAGATATTTTTGTTTATACGTTGTCCTCTGCCACCAGCGAGCAGATTACCAATGACCTGGCAGATGATTTATCACCCAGGTTTATAAATAATTCAAATGATATCATATTCAGTTCAAACCGGACCACAACAAGCCTTTCTGACCCGGAAACAGAAAAACGTGATGTGGTACATCATTTGTATATTTATGATTATGCCACAAAATCAAGCTCCTTGAAAAAATTGGAAACGCCAAAATATAGCAATAGTTATCATCCGTATGAAGTTGAAAAAAACAAGTTCATTTTTTTGAATGATGATAACGGAATATTTAATAGGTATGTAGCAACTTTTGATAGCGTAATTAGTTATATTGATACTTCAATTCACTATCGATATGTAACCAATACTTCCCCGGTTACTAATTATTTTAAAAATATAGATGAACAGTATTTTGGGGGGAATAAGCTAACTGAAACACAGTATCACGATAGCAGAAATTACATTTATCTGGAACCTCAGTCACCTTTTAGTTTAAGTAACATATCACTTCCTAAAACAAAATTCAGGCCTAAGCTGACAAAAGAGTTAATTGCACAGGATAGTATCAACAATATAGAAATTCAAACAATTCCTATTGATAATATAAAGAATAACCAGTTGATCATTGACAAAGGTGATACCATTGAACTTCAAACCTGGCCGGTTGATATTAACAACTATGTTTTTGAACGTGAAAAAATAAATTATTATAACGAGAAGCTTAAAAGCAGGCATATAAAAATTGTTCAGGATACCTTGAGAAAAAGGCGGCCAAAAATACGGATATATGAAAAGGCATTTTACCCGAATTATCTTGTAAACCAAGTTGATTTTCAGCAAACAAATATGTCTTATCAGGTATTTACCGGCGGGGCAGTGTATTATAGTCC
>JBNLCS010000576.1:0-8323 GCA_050303935.1 Bacteroidales bacterium | reverse complement strand
AGTAAACCATGTCCCTTTGCTACTAGCATGATTTGCCACCAGATCAGCCATCAATTCAAAATTCTTGTTCAGAAACTCTATATCATCCCAATCACCAAGGTCTGGGTTTACCCGATAGAAATCTTTAACCGAAAAGCCGTCATCGCTACTAAAAGGAAAGAAAGGCAGGATATGGATTGTAGAAATACTACCCTTCAAATATTGTTTAGAAAAATAGGCCAAGGTCCTCAGCGGTTTTTCTCCTTTTTTCTGTATAGCATCACCATAAGTAATTAAAAACACTTTTTTCTCGTCCCAATGTTTTTCATCATCAATAAAAGACTGCTTTTTTTGAACCAGGAATTGTATGAAATTTTCAATCCACTCATTTGTTAATTTATTGCCGTATATCCGGTTTAACCGGTTTGTGATTTTTGCCTTCAATCTAACATCCATACACTACATCTTATTGTCTTTCTCAACCAAATCATTAAATATATCCAACACTTCAGGAATAGCATCTAATGTACGTTTCCATGAAGGTATAAAAGGTATGAGGTCCGGGTTTTCCAGAAAATCAATACCTGCACTATAAATATTGGAAGCAAACATGGCAACCGACCTTTCCTCTTTATCACGGTCCATGCGTAAGCCATTAATGGTTGCATCGGCAGCATATTGTTCCACCATATCAAGGCCTAATCTTAAATAAGTTGCTTTCACAGTGCGAAAAACACCAGTATTAAAAACAAACCCCTGCGTAGCCAGCTTAGCAAAGATGCTTCTGGCAATATCAAAACTCATTTTAGAAAGACCGGCCTTGGGATTCTCCTGCGACTCTTCCTGATGTTTATGATCATAACTATCAGCAATTTCTACCTGGCAAATTCTGTTGATTGCATTATTCCGTTGAACTTCTGATAAAATTCCAACCTCTAGACCCCAATCGGAAGGAATACGTACTGTTTTCATAATATCAGAACGCATAGAAAACTCACCTGCAAGGATATATCGAAAACTATCTAAGAAATTTAAATAATCGTTTCCAGGGAATATTTTTTTTAATGACCTGATAAGAGGGGTTACCATTAGCCTTGTAACACGTCCATTTAACTTTTGCCCATCGGAACGGAAATAATAACCTTTACAAAACTTGTAGTTAAAAGTAGGATCGGCAACGGGATAATACAAACGGGCAAGCATATTACGATCGTATGTAATAATATCAGCGTCGTGCAGACCAATAGCCTCCGATCTGCCGGAAGCTATCATATAGCCAAAACAAAACCACACATTGCGTCCCTTTCCCGGGGCACCAGGATCAATCTTTTTTTCAATGAATAAATTCCGTAACTCCATCATTCGGGGACCATCGTTCCATAATATCCTGCATCGCCTTTTTTCTGTACTTAAAGATGCGAAATATTTTTTGGCATGTTTATACTGATCTTCATTAGCCTGATCAAGCCCTATTGTTATTTCTGTTATGTAAGGTATGTCCTTTAACGTTTTAACAATGTTTTTTAATGCAGGCTTTTCAAGTTCTGTATATAATGCAGGTATAATCAACCCTATTTTCCTTTTTCTTGAAAATTTCAATAACTTTTTTTCTAGATATTCCGTTTTGGCATATTTCAAATTGTGCAAGGTAGTGATGCTTCCATCCTGATAAAAATCTCCCATGATTATTTTTTTATAATTTCCAATAGTTGTGTCAATTCTGTAATTATATGGTCTGGTTTTACTTTAGACGCTTCCGGATGATCTTTCCTCAAGCGATAAGCACGTAAATCGCCTGCATAAAAGCAGGTTTTAAACCCAGTTTTTGAGGCAGTATAGATATCTTTAAGCATGTCATTGCCTACAAACAAAACATTCTCTGGTTTCAGTCCCCTGGTTGATAAAGGGGCCAGCAATTGTTCATATAAATACGTATCGGGTTTACCTCGTAAAAGTTTATAACTGAACACTGATAAGTCTTTTTCAAAACCATCAATAAACCCTTCATCTTTAATAATGTTATGAAGAAAATAGTTCATAATAACCGGAGTATAAAATTGGGCGTTGGAAACAATCCCAATTGGATACCCTCGCCTTTTTATTTCATTTATAGTTTTTGAAAGAGCTGGCATTGGCCAAACCTGGTTACTATTTAATTCAAATAAAAAGGTAAATAGTTTAACATTGCTTTTCTTACTTTCAGAAATTAGCCCCTGTTCCAGAGCAGTGTTAAGGGTATGCTTCCAAATTTCGACAATATTCAGCTCCGGAAAAGGAATCCCTTTATTAACAGCTTCTTCTTTTCCCTTTTTAACCTGATCTTCAAAAAAGCCATGTATTGTTATTAATTCTTCCAAGGGAACTTCAACATTATATCCTGACTGAATTAATGCATTGTAAAACATTTCTGCATCATATGAATCCTGCATTATGTCACCTGATGCAGAAATTATTAAAGTTCCGTAAATATCAAATATTACAGCTTTAATCCTTTCATCTCTTTTAAATTCAGGTATTGCATTAGTAGGTCTTATGTCCAGAGGTTTTATTTGTTTCAAAAACGGTTCCAGTACCAACTCATTTATTTCATCCATATACATCTAACTACTCAATTATTACTAAAATTCAATATAAAGATATAAATACCATCTTTATCATCCATAACTAATATTATATTCAACCTATATTGTATTCAGGTTGTTCAAACAATTTAACACATAATTAATTTCTGTAAAACACCAAAAACAAGGCTTTATGACCTGGCACTAACTAGGTCAAACTTTACAATGCAAAAAAATTAACCTGTTTACCTAAAAGACCTTTAAGAATGTTTACATAATGTTACGATACAACAAGTAAAATTAACAATAACTTAATATATAATGATCCGGGATTTTCCATAATTAGGCGTCTATGTTATTTGAAGATGGTTAAATAGTAGTTGAAATCATGTTTAAAAACCCCGCGGAAGTTTACAAGTTAATCCCGGGGTTTTTTTATTTTGTGTTCCACATAGTTTGCAGTGTAGGATTTTTCACATGTCAAGAGCTTTTCAGGGGTACCTTCAAAAATTATGTACCCACCGTCTTTACCTCCTTCCGGGCCAAGATCAATAATCCAGTCGGCACATTTTATTACTTCCGGATTATGTTCAATAATTAAAATGGAATGTCCCTTATCAACCAGTGCGTTAAATGATACCAGTAATTTATTGATATCATGGAAGTGTAAACCGGTAGTGGGCTCATCGAAAATAAACATCAGATGTTCCTTTCCCTGCTCCTTTCCAAGAAATGAAGCTAACTTTACACGTTGGCTTTCCCCCCCGCTTAACGTACTGGAAGACTGTCCCAATTTAACATATCCCAACCCAACATCAGCTAATGGTTTCAGTTTCGCAGAGATTTTCTTTTCCCCTGTTTTCTTTGATTCCATAAAAAAATCAATGGCTTCATCTACACTCATTTCCAGTACATCATAAATATTTTTACCCCGATATTTCACTTCAAGCACGTCATCTTTAAACCGTTTGCCGTGACAACTGTCACATTCGAGTTCCACATCTGCCATAAACTGCATCTCAACCCTTATAATACCTTCACCCTGACATGCATCACACCGGCCCCCGTCAGTATTAAATGAGAAATGTGCAGGCTTAAACCCATTTAATTCTGCTTGTTTTTGTCCGGCAAAAAGCTTCCTGATATCATCATAAGCCTTTATATATGTTACGGGATTTGAACGTGATGACCTGCCTATAGGGTCCTGGTCAACAAATTCGACACCGGTAAGTTGTTTATAATCTCCCGTAATAGTATCAAATTCACCTGTTTTATCTCCAAAACGATTTATTATTTTGTTTAACGCCTGGTAAAATACCGATTTGACCAGCGTTGATTTTCCTGATCCACTAACTCCGGTAACCACGGTAATAACATTCAGGGGAAATTTTACATTAATATTTTTCAGGTTATTCTCTCTGGCACCTTTTATTTCAATGGCATGGTTCCATTTTCTTCTTGTGGCGGGAGTCGGAATATTCAGTTTGCCGGTAAGGTAATCAGCTGTCAGGCTATTCTTTGCTGATCGCAGTTTATTATGGTCGCCGCAAAAAACTACTTCACCTCCAAGAATTCCCGCCCTAGGGCCAATATCGATTATTGTGTCTGCAGCATTAATAATTTCCTCTTCATGCTCAACTACTATTACAGTATTTCCCAGCCCCTTTAATTTATTTAAAACCCCTATAAGCAAGTTTGTATCCCTGGGATGTAATCCAATACTTGGTTCGTCAAGAATATATAGTGACCCTACCAAACTACTTCCCAAGGATGTTGCTAAATTAATCCGCTGCGATTCCCCTCCTGATAAAGTCGACGAAAGTCTGTTCAACGTAAGATATCCCAATCCAACTTCAGTAAGGTAGGATAACCTGTTTGTTATTTCCGTCAATATTCGTTGGGCTACTTCTATATCATACGCATCAAGTTTTACCTCATAAAAAAAATCGCGCAATTCAACAACAGGCATTAAAACCAATTCATGAATGCTTTTTCCCGCAACTTTAATGTATGAAGCCTCAACTTTCAAACGTGTACCTTTACAATCGGGACATATGGTCCTTCCACGATACCGCGACAGCATGACACGGTATTGTATTTTGTATTTTTTTTCTTCAAGGTGTTTGAAAAACTTATCTAACCCATAAAAATACCTGTTCCCTTTCCACAATAGTTCCTTTTGATCATCGGTCAGATCATAGAAAGGTTTATGTACCGGAAAATTGAATTTATCGGCATTATAAACCAGGCGTTGTTTCCATTCACCCATTTTCTCTCCACGCCAGCAAGCAATAGCATCAGCGTATATTGAAAGGCTTTTATCGGGCACCACCAAATCAGGATCAATACCGAGTACGTGCCCGTACCCCTCGCACTTTGAACAAGCTCCCAGCGGATTATTAAAACTAAAAGTATGCACAGTAGGTTCTTCAAACTCAATACCATCAGCTTCAAATTTGTTAGAAAACTTTTCTTCACCACTATCTTCCTTTTTTATAAAGCACACACCAAACCCTTCATCAAAGGCTGTATTCAATGAATCAGCCAAACGCATATATTCATCCTCATTCTTTACAAGCTTTACACGGTCAATAATTAAATTAAAACGTTCCCCAACATCAAACTTTTCTTTGTTGTCAATAATTTCTCCTATTCGATAATAGCGTCCATTGATTTCAACCCTGGAAAAACCTTTTCGCTGATACTCCTTTAACAGTAAAAAAGGATTTACCTTACTATCAATATTTACCTTGATATAAACATAGATTGTTGTTCCTACTGGGTACTTATAGATGTGATCAATCACATCCTTGTTGGTATGTTTTTTAACTTCTGAACCCGAAACAGGAGAAAATGTTTTTCCGATACGGGCGTATAATAATTTCAGATAATCATATATTTCTGTAGATGTACCAACGGTGGACCTAGGATTTCTTGTATTAACTTTTTGCTGAATTGCTATTGCCGGAGGAATACCATGGATGTAATCAACTTCAGGTTTATGCATCCGTCCTAAGAATTGCCTTGCATAAGCAGAAAGGCTTTCAACATATCTTCGTTGTCCTTCAGCGTATATAGTATCAAAAGCGAGGGACGATTTTCCGGAACCAGAAAGTCCGGTGATCACAACAAACTGATCCCTTGGAATCTTAAGATCAATATTTTTAAGATTGTGTACCCTTCCACCTTTTATTTCAATTAAGCCACTGCTATCCCCTTGTTTTGCCATGTTTTGGTTAGTTATTTAAGCTTGCAATTTTAACATTTATTAAGAGCTTTATCAATTTTTTTTTAGTTTTTATACAACATTTTAATTATGTTTGCGTTCATAGGATTACGTGTTTGTTTAATTTAAAATAATTTGCCTATTGAACAAGTCTACCTTGTAAACCAAAATGACGGAGGTAGTTTTGAACACCAAAATGAAAACTGATAATGAATTGGTAGTACAATTCATTAAAGGAGATGTTTCAAGTATAGAAACATTAATAAACAGGCACAAAGACAAAGTTTTTACCTATATCTTAATTTCAGTAAAAAATAAAGATTTGGCAGAAGACCTGTTTCAGGATACTTTTATCAAGGTTATTAAATCATTATTAAAAGGTAAATACAAAGACGACGGCAAATTTGTTTCTTGGGTAATACGAATCGCTCATAACCTTATCATTGATTATTATCGCAAGTCTAGTCAGGTAAACATTCGTTCAAACGATGATTATGACTATGACATCCTAAATTCAAAAGAATTGATTGATAATAATGTGGAAGAAGAAATGGTTAATGAGCAAATTGCTAAAGAAGTAAGAATGCTTGTAGAAGAGCTCCCAGAAGATCAAAAAGAAGTAATAATGCTAAGACATTACGGTGGATTGAGCTTCAAAGAGATTGCTGATCAAACCGGGGTTAGCATAAATACAGCATTGGGGCGCATGCGATATGCCGTTTTAAACCTGAGAAAGCTAATAAAAGAAAAAAACCTCACTTTATCAATGTAATTTTTTCTTGTAGCATACAATATTTTTTTTGTGGTTTCGTTAAATAGGCATAATTAAATAAAAATAGTTTTTGCCTATGAACAATTCTACCAATTCAAATTTACCACAAAAAGACGGTCAAACACAAAATGCAGAAGCGCATGGGCTTTTGCATGGTCAAATTAAAATTGTTAAAAATTATCTTGACAAATTGCCCGAAAATTGTGAAAAAGTAAGTAGCCAATCAATTCAAAAGGTTTTTGATTTTGCTAAGTCATACAGGGTTGAGAAAACAAAGAAATCAGGCCCTGTAGAATACAATCTTAATTAGTGTTTGTCCATAATGTCCGATCTCTGCGTTGTTGCTCAAATTTTAAATCCTTGAATACTTTAGTATACTGCGGTTTAAAATTATCGCACGCCCTGCCTGCGGCAAGCAGGATTGATCTCGAACATTCTGAACTAAACATTCGACTAAATGGACAGAGACTGATTAGTTTCTGCAAAGAACAAAATTAAATGTGTTTTGAACAGGCGCTAATTTGAGTTTAACAGATTGATGGCTGAACAAGCGAAAACCCCAGCTGTTTCAGTCCTCAGTCTGTTTTTTCCAAAACTAATCCCGGTAAATCCATTAAGTTTAGCCAACTCTATCTCGCTCAAGGTGAAGTCCCCTTCAGGACCTATACAAACCGTGTAATCTCCCCGATTTGAATAAGACGATATTAATGGCAACCCATAATTATCGCAATAAGCAATTAATTTTACATTATCAGTTTTGCTTTCTGTTTTCAAAAATTCGGAAAATGTTACCATCTCATTTAGTAACGGAAATGAAGCCTTTTTGCTTTGTTTTGCCGCAGAAACTATTAATTTATTAAGACGTTCAGTTTTTAAAACTTTTCTTTCAGAATTATCACATATTATTGGTGTAATCTCTGTTATTCCAATTTCGGTAGCCTTTTCAACAAACCATTCAAAACGATTTATATTTTTGGTAGGTGCAATAGCAACATTAAGATTGTATGGCAACCGGTTGTAATCTTCTGTAATTTGTAAAACTTCAAAAGTGGTCGCTTTTTGCCCGCAAACTTTAATTTCTGCTTCTGCGTAAGTACCTTTACCATTTACCAGGGCGATTTTATCGCCTGACTTTAATCGTAAAACTTTATAACAATGATATGACTCTTCCTCACTTAATGTTTTTTGCTGTATAGAAGGCGTGTAAAAAATATGCATAGTATAATTTTGGGGATAAATATAACGTATACGAAAGAATAACAGAAACCATAAAAATAATTATATTGTCGCTAAATGAATTAAAACTAAAACAGCACCTAAGTTAATTTTATATAAATGAAGTATATTGCTTTAATTAGCGACACACATAATTTTATTGATCATAAAATAATTGAATTTATATCTCCTTGCGATGAGATATGGCACGCGGGAGATATAGGGAATTACGTATTCCTGGAAAAGCTTGAATCATTAAAACCGGTAAAAGCGGTCTATGGAAATATAGATAACCATGAAATAAGATCAACTATTCCTGAATTTCAATATTTTAAATGTGAAGATAAACAAATATTAATAACCCATATTGGAGGTTCTCCGGGAAGATATGAAAAAAAAGTAACCTCTTTTTTTAAAACCAAACCGGTTGATATTTTTATCTCTGGTCATTCGCATATTTTAAAGATAGTATATGACAAAAAGTATGATTTATTACATTTAAATCCGGGAGCAGCAGGCAAAAGTGGATTTCATAAAACAAGGACCGCTTTACGTTTTAAAATCAATAAT
>JBNLCS010000575.1:0-2418 GCA_050303935.1 Bacteroidales bacterium | reverse complement strand
GTTTTGTAAATCATAGTTAAAATAAATAATCACATTTCTACATAAAATGATATCGAATTTAACATAAAATATATTATCATCCTTAACAAGGTCAAGTTTCTTATAAACAGGTATATCTCTAAGAAACTTTTTCATTGTTATGGTATCGTTTGTTTTATCAATGTCAAAATACTTTTCGTAAGGCACATCGTAAAAAGCTTCATAATTATAAGGGTTTTCTTTAATTACCTTATCAAAGTTATCAAGGTAACCAATGTTGAAACGATATTTATATATTCCACGTTTTGCAGCTTCAATAACATCGGTATTAATATCAGTAGCGTAAATTTTTGCTTTTTCCAGCAATTCCATCTCGTTCAGCAGGATCATCATTGAATATACCTCTTGCCCGGTAGAGCATCCTGCATGCCATATATTTATGTTTTGGTTGCTTTTAAACCTTGGGATCAGACTATACCGTAATGTTTGCCAAACCTGAGGGTCCCTAAAAAGTTCAGTGGTGTTTACTGTTATATCTTTAACTATTTTTTCGAGAAAATCTTTTTTATTTTTAATTGAACTGATCAGGTTGGTTATATCCATTTTATTATCAGATAGAACTTTGGCTATTCTCCGTTTTAAAGATTTCTCCGAATATTCCCCAAAATCATAGCTGGATGAATTCTTCAACGTATACCTGAATAATTGAACATCCTGATCGGTTACATCCATATATGTTTAAATTGCTTAGACCCTCAAATTACTTCTTATATCTAAATTTAATAAGAATATTGAATTCAACAAAACAAAAAATACGAAATTCAGTCCTTAAATGTTTTACTGAAATTAAAAATAATTCCTAAACTTTATGCTTTAAATAAATAAGAATGCAGAAAAAAAAATATGTTATAGCAATATACGGTATACAAGATGTGAACGAAAATTACCCGGAAATTTCTCATGATCACGGTATTGCCCTATATGAAAGGGGCAACCTTAAACAATACTTTCAGCTTGAAAGAATTTCACGGACAAAGCATGATCATAGCATGCCTAAAAAGATATTTCAACTATTGAAAGATGAGAAGTTAATTAAATTGCCTGATGATATTCGTTTAGTGTTTGTTGACAATGTACTTGGAAGGTCTTTTATCAATACACAGGGTAATATTAGGTTTGAAGCCCCCATGAATGAAAATTTGTTAAACCATGCTGAGAGGGGGCGCTGTTTCTGGGTAGGGAAAGAAGTTGAAGCCTGGGTATTGAACCATGAGCTGGCCCATGTTTGCAGTTGCGTTCCTTATTTTGGGAGGTTTAAAGAAAACAGTTTATTGGTTCATTTTGATGGGGGCGCAAGTAAAAGCAATTTTTCTGCATGGGTTTACAAAAATGACAAGATCAATTTAGTTGGTGCAGGATGGGACCTAAAATACTTATCGTCATTTTTTAATGCAAACGCACTCGTTTTTTTAATTCTTAATGGAAATTTTAAAAACCATTTAGGTGTTCCCGGTAAATTTATGGGTTTTGCTTCATTTGGACAATATGACGTAAAAATAGAACACTGGCTTGAAGAACATGATTTTTTTAGCAATATATGGAATAACAAACAGGTTTTTTTTCAGGCTGCTAAACAATTTTGCGGCTATTCAAAAAACAATTTTGATCAAAAAGACCCTTTTATTCAAAATATTGCAGCCACTATTCATTATATCTTTGAACGTGATATTTTTAATGTGATGACAAATTTGCAAAAACACACAGGAACAGGGTATTTATATTATAGTGGTGGTTCGGCATTGAATATTAAAGTTAATACCCGCCTTGTTGAGTCACGGGTTTTTAAAGATGTTTATATACCTCCCTGTTCTAATGACAGTGGCTTGCCAATAGGGGCTGGTGCGTATATTCAAATGAGATCGGGGTGGGACATTGATTTAAAAAATGCATATAACAACAGTATCAAAACACCGGCTATTTATAATTGCACATTAGACACAATAAGGAAGGTTGCAGGAATGTTGGTGGATAAAAAAGTAATTGGAATATGTAATGGGCCAGGAGAAGATGGCCCCAGGGCATTAGGTAACAGGAGTATATTATCACTGGCTTCGGACAAAAAGCTTGCAACTAAGATAAGTTGCGAATTAAAGGGAAGGGAGTGGTATAGGCCATTGGCCCCGGTAATGCTTGAAAAAAATGCGCGCAAGGTTACAGGTGAAAAAGAAATTCATCACCTTGCAAAGTTTATGTTATTGGATTTTGAAATTTCTGAAGCCTATAAGAAAGAACTGGAAGGAGTAGTCCATATTGATGGAACTGCACGTATTCAAGTGATATTTGAGCAAGGTCAAAATGCGTTTATTTACGATTTGCTCATGTATCTTAATAATACGTATGATATTAAAGCTTTGATAAATACGTCGTTTAACCGTGCCG
>JBNLCS010000574.1:0-6463 GCA_050303935.1 Bacteroidales bacterium | reverse complement strand
AATTGCCTGTTTGCTGTCTTCTAACGGTTCCGTTCCATTTTCTGCTCCAATGTTTATAAAATCAGGTCTGCCGAATCGTTGTCTGCCGGTAGCATTTGGATCCCGGGCAGGTAAAATACCATAAAGAATGGTTCCGGTATCACCCATTCCTTCACCACGTAGAACAACACCGGAAGCTTTTATGTACAAAGGTTTTTCAAGTTTATAATACCCCATTTTCAGCAGCACCGCACCCCTGAAACCATTAGCATCCAATGGAAGCGCTGAAACACGGTCAATTGCTGCCTGAATATTTTCGGAGTTGTCACCCAAAACCGGCCAAACGGTTTCTTTTATGGCAACGTAAGGAACTGGAACGCCACCGCCTTTATAACCGGCATTTGAAAAATCAGGGATTTTATTTCCCAAACTATCAGGAACATATACAAGTTTACCATCCGTTCCCGGATAAACCAATGAAGTTGTTGGAGGAATATCTTGTGCTTTTGTGATGATTACAAAACCTACAATCGCAACAAGAAAAAGAAAATATTTAACTAATTTCATATCATTTGTTTTAATAAATTTCTAATACTCAATCGGACTAATCACATTCTTAACTGCTTGTTCTCCCAACCTTTCTTTCAGCTGTGTCAAATACAAGCTTTGTGGCGTTACATGTTTATCAAGCGATTCAACATGGCCATTTGGTTTGGTCAAATCCTGCAATGCTGCATTGAAAACCACTGCATTCACACCGATATGACCAAAAGAATAATTTGCTGCTGTTGGCGGACTCTGAATCAGGAAATCTCCCTCACAATTCCAGAAAACAATATTTGCACCTGCCCATCCAATAATATAATCCCAGAATCGGGCAGTCAATGGTGCCTTCACATTATCATATAAAACTCCGTTTACCCAGTGATTATGAGGCTCGCTGGAAGAATATGGGAAAGTAGCTTCACACTTGCGATACACATTTCCGTTGGCTTCCTGGCCCTGCATTACAAAAGAATGACGCCCCTTGTGAGACAAACATCTTTGAACCAAACACATCTGGCCGTTCATCTGGTAAGTAAAACGTCGTCCACCCCACCGCTGAGAAACCGGTTCTCTTGATTCGCAATCCTGAACAGTAATCCATTTTGATCCTGCATTTACCTGTATTACACTGTTTGCAAAATGAAGTGCACTCATATTCCGTACCCAGGCATTTTTCGCATTACTGATATTTATGAAAACACCATAGTGGTTTTCATCGGAATAATATTCATTTCCCTGGTAGTAAAATTCACGATCCAAATCATCTCGGTCCATATTTCCGTACATTGTAGTTCTTACCGAAGGATCGTATTCTGAAATACCGCGCAGGTTTTCCACGCCTACATTTTCAATTCTTGCATCATCGTATTTATATACTTCAACACCACCCCAGCGTTCATCAACTGAAGTAAAAATTGGCACATCAACGGTAATCGTGTTTCCCTCAACTTTTGTAATGATTCGGTCAAAATTTATATCAAAAGGTCTCCAACTGTTTCTGCCAACTGTTTCCTGATCAAGACCAATTTCTTTAATAAATGCTTCATTCCCGATTCTTCTTACAATTATTTTATCGCCTGCTTTAAAATCTTTAGCCGATTTTACATTAAAACTGCATGCCCCAACTGGCACATAATCATCAGTAATTACCTGCTTTGATTCTTCATTAATCGTAGTTCCGGCTTCACCACTAATGTTGATTACACCTCCCCGTGTTCTTCTTTCAGGAATCTTCCCGATAAGAATAGTTCCTACGTCACTCATTCCTTCACCACGAAGTACAACGCCTGAAGCACTGATTGTAACTGGCTGTTCTAAATTATAAGTTCCCATTTTCAGAAGAACAGCACCTCTGAATCCATTGGCATCCAATGGTAGCGCAGATACCTTATCGATTGCGGCCTGAATATTTGCAGAGTTATCTCCCAAAACAGGCCAAACCGTTTCTTTTATGGCTGCATAAGGAATTGAAACTCCGCCACCTTTGTATCCTGCGTTGGAAAAATCAGGAATTTTATTACCCAAACTGTCGGCAATATAAACGAGTTTGCCGTCTGTACCCGGATAAACCAGCGAAGTTGTTGGAGGAATATCCTGAACTTGAAATTCATTTTCATTAATCTGCGTCTCTTTGATATTTGATATAGGATCTGCATAAACAGATCCAAAACCACAAATAATGAATATTAGTGTGGCAATTGAGTAGGTAAAAATCTTCATAATAGTTTTCGTATAGTTTAATATTAAGTTAGTTCATTTTAGAATCCAATGAATGATGCAATTATTCCAAGACTGTAATTACATGATTGAGTTTATTTAGTTGGTACGAATTACGCGTACTAAAAGTAGAAAATATATGGGTACCTGACAATAATATGTTATAAATAGTTGAAGTTGGTTAAAGCTTCTAAAGAGTTTAGATCATATTTTAAACAAATCGGAATTATTCTGATTTGAATTTCAGCATTGAATTGTTTCTGCTTTTAAGTACCAGATTTTCATCGTCTATTTTTACAATCTCTACCCAGTTAGTAGGTTTTGGTCCATAATTCCCTTTTTTTCGAATAATCCTGGTTATAATATACTTACCATTTTTTGTCCGGTTCTTTTTATTAAAAACCTCATCTTTTGAATTTGACAGATAGAACTCAAATGGTCTTCCCGGCTTTCCATCCCAATAAGATATTTCATGATTGGATTTATAGGTGTAAGTAACTTTAACTCCATTAATTCCCTGTAGTACCCAGGTATGTTTTTTTAAAATTTTTAGTGTAGATTGGTTTTTCTGTCCTGATCCCGAAAAAGTAAGTAGGCAAAGTAGTGTTATTAGACTTAAAAATATTATTGTTTTTTTCATCTGTAAAATATTAGTTAGTTCTCCATTCGCCATCTATTTTTAAACGGATTTTACCATCTTCCTGGATCTGAATATCATCATAAAACGGTTCCAAAATTTCGTTTCCCGTTGTATTAATCAGTCCCCATTTACCACCATTAAGTTTAAGATGATTGCCTTCCCCGTCATAAGTCCCGCCAATCCTGACTTTCGCATAACCGTTTCCCAACAAATGGATACCATTGTATTTCGGTTCCACAACAACTTCTCCAACTGTATTTACCAAACCCCACTTTCCCCCAACGTGCAAAGTATAATCTCCGTCCTTTTCGTCCTTGCCTCCAACACAAACTACAGCAAAACCATCTTTAAAAGGTAAAGCTGAATCAAAATAGGGTTGAATGACAATTTCCCCTTTCATATTTGCAAAGCCGGTTTTATTATTTTTAATAATTCGGAAAAGTCCGTCATTTACCGGATCCGGACCATTATCTAGCGTTGCAACCCTAAATAATACATCTTCTTTTCTGTTAATTGCATAAACTCCGGGCAAACCTTTAATTCCTACAAAAGCTATATTATCAAATTCTTCAGTGAAACAATAAGAATATTTTCCAATTGGAATTATTGTATCACCTGATCTATTTATATATCCTTCCGTGAAGGGTGTTATTTCTACTGAAGTACTCACCTTAATTAGAACGTTATCCTGTGATTTAATACCAGTAATACCTGATAATAGTAAAATTATAATGCCTGATATTCTCTTCATTTTTCTTAGTATTCCTTTATTAAGTTTTATGAATTGTTTCTTAACGATTAATAATCCGGGATTAGATATCTTACGCAAGTTATGAAGTTAATTCAGTAAAACCTATGCAAAATATTATGTTATTAATCACATCATGTTGCAAATAATGGATTAGTATTCAGATAATTTAGTTATATAATGTTGATCTATGCGAATATTACAGAATAAACCAAAATAAATAATTTCTTAGAAAAAAGAGCAATTAGTCTGCAAAATGGAATGATAAATCAATGATTTCTGGTTTTTTTTCTATATTGTGCCTACCAATTAATAAACCTGATAAATGAATAGTTATCTTACGATATCTCTAAGTTTAATAAATCATGCAACGCACAAAATTTGACATTTCAAAATTAAAAGGGAAGTTAGGAAATTTAAGAGATTGGATGATTAAACACCATCTTCCTCCCAGATTAATATTTATCTCAGTTGGAATTGCATCTACCATTTGGTTTCTAATTCGTGTAATTCCAAAACCAAGCCGGGCAGCTTATCCGTGTATGCAGATAGCTGCACCGTTTATGTCGGGTTTTATTTCATATCTGCTTGCTGTTGGCGGTATTGTAGCAATTTCCCGAAAATTAAACAGAAAGGTTAATGCAAGATTACCCGCTACTATATTTCTTTTGGTTAGTGTTGTTCTGGTTATGGCCATTTCTCCTTCCGATAATACAATGCCATCGTTTCAAACAGGAAATGTTAAAATGGGACCGGATGACGGACCGAACCAACCAATGGGAGAGGCCAAAGGAATTTATCCCGGACGTGTAGTTTGGGTTTGGAATCCGGATGCTACCAATGAAAATTTTGAACACAATGATTTTGAAAATTACAAATGGTTTGTTGATCCTGAAAACAATAATCCGGAAGTTATAGCAAAAATGTTCAGAGACGGAATATTAAAGCTTACCGGAGAAGAAACTATTGCAAAATCGTGGGAAGCAATTTTTGAGTTTCACAATCAAAGCCGCTTTGGTGAAAAAAGAAATTACAAAAAAGGTGAGAAAATTTTCATAAAAATAAATCAGGGTCAATCGAGATGGCAGCTTTCGCAGGAAGACAAAGACAACGGCTTTGCTATACCTCATGAAGTTAAAGACGATGCAAATGGGAGAATTAAAAGTAGTCTGATCCCAACCGAAACTGGTCCTTACATGGTACTTGAAATGCTAAGACAACTGGTCAATGAAGCCGGTGTTGAACAATCAGATATTTATGTGGGCGATCCAATGTGTCCGATTTGGAAACACAATTATGATGTGTGGGCAAAGGCATTTCCCAATGTTAAATATATCGACAGAATGACTGATACTTATGGAAGAACAAAGATTAGTATTACTGAAGATACGCTGGTATATTATTCCGACAAAAAAACAGCCGATAAACTTTATAGTGTGAATGTGGAAGCAGATTATATGATCACTTCAACCTGTTTGAAATCGCATGGAGCAGCTGGCGTTTCACTTACTGCAAAAAGTAATTTCGGAAATATTGGCCGTGGAACTGCCGGGCATTTGCATTATTCGCATATTGCTAACCGTAGAGAAGGCCAACCAATGAATACTGGTTACGGAAAATACCGTGTATTTGTTGACTTAATGGGTAGCAAATACCTGGGACAAAAAAATCTACTTTATATTGTTGAAGGTCTGTTTGGAGGGGGTTCGAATGAAACAAAAGGACCGGTAAAATATTTCATGCCACCATTCAATAACGACTGGACAAATTCAATTTTTATGTCGCTTGATCCGGTTGCTATTGAATCAGTTGGATACGATTTCCTTCGGGAAGAATGGAATGGAACACATGTGCACGATGCCGTGAATAATCAATGGGAAGAAATGGCAAATGTAAACGGTGTTGATGATTATATGCATCAGGCAGCCGATCCGGCAAACTGGCCTGAAGGAATTATTTATGATCCTGATAACACAGGTACACCTGTACCCGTTCTGGGTGTGCATGAACACTGGAATAATCCGATTGACAAACAATACACCAGAAATCTTGGAACAGGTAATGGAATAGAACTTGTTTCTATACCGGAAACATTGGTTAAGGGAGTAAGAAACTGAAAAATAATTTTTATTAAAAATACCAAACCCGGGAATATGGATTCATTTCATATTTTCGGGTTTTTAAATTACTTCATCTAGAAAATTAACAAAATTTCAAGTAACCCCAAATGGAAAAGTTAAGTATAAAAAAGAGCAATTTGTCTGTAAAATGGAAAGTTAAAACAGGGATTTCTGGTTTTTTTTTTATATTGTGCCTACCAATGAATAAACCTAATAAATGAATGGTTATCTAATGATGACATTAAGCTTAATAAATCATGAAAAATAACAAATTTGATATTTCAAAACTGAAAGGAAAGTTAGCGAGATTAAGAGACTGGATGGTTAAACATCATATACCCCCCAGACTATTATTTATAATATTAGGAATTGCATCAACCGTTTGGTTTCTTATCAGGGTTATTCCAAAGCCAATTAGGGCAACGTACCCTTGTATGACTGTGGCAGCACCGTTTATGTCGGGTTTTATTGCTTATTTACTTGCAGTAGGCGGGTTAGTAGGTTTATCACGAAGACTAAAGGGGAAACTTAATGTCAGATATGCTGCAACTTCAATTCTTATGGTTGGTGTATTCATCGTAATGGCAATTTCTCCTTCAGACAGTAAATTACCCGGTTTACAAGTTGATGAATTAAAAATGGGACCCGATGATGGTCCAAACCAGCCATTTGGTGAGGCCAAAGGTATTTTCCCGGGAAGGGTAGTTTGGGTTT
>JBNLCS010000573.1:0-8084 GCA_050303935.1 Bacteroidales bacterium | reverse complement strand
GCCTGATGGTATGGATATTGATATGAAAATGAAAAACAAAATTACGATTAACAACTAAAAAATATATTCATATCATGGGTTTTGCTTTAAGGTTCATTTCATGAATAATAACAAGCCATTGAAACTTGCAAAATATAAAACACAAGTTGACGAACATGGATTATAGTGATGACCAACATGGTGCAATAGCGATGCGATACAATTTTAGCATAATATCAGTTTTTTTTCTGTGGTTTTTTTTTAACACGGGTAATGTAAACAGCCAAGCGGTTGATCCAAATTTAAAGGTGCATTTTATTTTTGATAATCTTTCTGCCGACAATAGCCAGGTTATTGATAATTTTGGCGATACAGCAACTTTAAAAAATAATTCGAATGTCAAGGGTATTGGAAATTTTACTGTTCTTGATTTGGGTAATTCAAATGGGTACCTCGACCTGGGAAGCAAAACCGGGAACATTATTGCATCATTGACCGATTTTACCATATCAACCTATTTGTACATTGATGCATCAACACCCCTGGATATAAATGGAAATTTTATTTGGGCTTTTGCCAATTCCGATGATGTGGGGGCAAACCCAAACGGCCAAATGTTCCTAAGTGCAAAAACAACACGGTATGCAATTTCTGAAACAGATTGGACAGGGGAATCGGCCCTTGAAAATGGCAAAGCGCTTACGAAGGGTTCATGGCAACATATTGCGTATACCCAATCGGGTAATTCAGGGACCATTTTTTTAAATGGCGTGGCCGTTGAAACCGGGGCAATAACATTGACTCCCGGTGATTTGGGGCCAACACCTTTTAATTATATTGGAAAGTCGCCCTATGCAGGTGATGCATATTTAAGCAATTCATTGTATTACGATTTCAGGATTTACAATAAAGCTTTATCAGGAACTGAAATTTCAATGCTGGATGACAGTTTGACATCTTTGCGAAATGCTTTTGCAATCCAATCGTTACAAGAATCATCAGATTCACTTGTGTTAATTGGGCTAAACCATGTGGTTTCAAACCTAAATTTACCCACATTGGCCAGCAATGGGACAAGTATTAGCTGGGAGTCGTCAGACACTACAGTTATTTCAAATGTTGGCATTGTTGTACGCCCATCTGCTGGCAGCGATACCGCAACTATAACTTTAACAGCCACGTTGTCAAACGGCGGGTTTGATCAAATAAAGGAATTTATTGCTGCTGTTTTGCCTTTGTTCGATGACAAAACCTGTGTAAAAACAGATTCGGCCAATTTAACGTTAGAAGGCCAAATTAACAACCTGCTATCAGATATTAACTTGCCCGGATCAGGGTATGAAGGGTCAACAATTACATGGGTATCTGACAATACAGAATATTTATCAAATGATGGTAAACTTCAAAAACTGGCACCAAATGGTTCTGAGAAATTAAAAGTAACGTTGACAGCTACGCTACAAAAAGGGACAGAATCGGTCCAAAAGCCTTTCGATGTGTATATAGCTGAAGATGAAGGCTACTCGGCATATCTGTTTGTTTATTTTACCGGTAATGCAAAAAGTGAGGAACAAATACGTTTTGCATTAAGCAACGATGGTTTGAATTACCAGGCACTGAACGGCAACAACCCGGTTATTAGTTCCCCGGATATCAGTTTAACCGGCGGTGTACGCGACCCTCATATATATCGTGGCCCCGATGGAAATTTTTATATGGTTGTTACTGATATGGTATCAGCTAATGGTTGGGATTCAAACCGGGGTATCGTATTACTGAAGTCGGGCAACCTTATAGACTGGACTTCAACGGCAATCAATATTCCAACAACTTTCCCCGATGAATTCTCAGATATTACCCGTGCCTGGGCTCCACAAACCATTTACGATGATTCTGCAAAAAAAATGATGGTCTACTTTTCCATGAAGAAACCAAATGGCATTGATATTATTTACTATTCCTATGCCAATGTAAATTTTACTGCCCTTGAAACTACCCCGGAGCAGTTATTTTACAGTCCAACAGATAATTCTTGTATTGATGGGGATATTTTATATAAAGACGGTGTTTACAACCTTTTCTTTAAAACAGAGGGAAATGGTGATGGAATAAAAAAAGCAACATCAACAAAATTAACTGAAGGTTACGAGTTATACGATACCTATCTTGACCAATCAGATACACCTGTTGAGGGGGCGGGCACATTTAAACTTATTAATTCCGATACCTACATTTTGATGTACGATGTTTACACTACCGAAAAATATGAGTTTACCAAAAGTACCGACCTGGTAAACTTTAAAATTGAAAATGAAGGTACTTCAATGAATTTTACGCCACGCCACGGCACTGTAATTCCCATTACACAAGCTGAAGCAGAAACGCTATCAAAAAAATGGGCAAAAGAATCTGACCTTGTCGTCATTTCATCCAATTCAAAATTTGTAAAAAAAAGGAATATTGTAGTCAATACAGCTAAAAATACAGTGTTCCTCCCTGTTAGGAACGGGACAAATTTAAGCGCTTTCAGCCCAATGTTAACATCTATGCCCGGTGCAAAAATAACACCCGGGGAGCCACAGGATTTTACAGAAAATGAAATAGTGTATACCATTAGCATTGATGGCATTGGGAGTAAAACATACAAAGTAACGGCAAATATTAATAACAATCCTTTATTAGAAGGATATTACGCCGATCCGGAAATATTGTATTCAAACAAAACAGGCAAATATTATTTATACCCAACAAGCGATGGGTTCACGGGATGGAGTGGCGACTATTTCAAGTCATTTTCATCAACCAACTTAACCGATTGGGCTGACGAAGGTATAATTTTAAACTTGCCAACGGATGTAAGTTGGGCAAATACCAATGCCTGGGCACCAACAATTATTGAAAAAATGGTAGAAGGGAAGTACAACTATTTTTACTACTTCACTGCCGCGCAAAAAATTGGGGTTGCGGTTGCAGATGACCCTGCTGGCCCGTTTACTGATTCTGGGCAACCTCTTATTTCTAACCCTCCAACAGGAGTGTGGGGCCAGCAAATAGACCCCGATGTATTTTACGATCAGGCCAGCGATAAAACCTACCTTTTTTGGGGAAACGGGTATTTGGCCCGCGCCGAATTAAACAAGGATATGGTTTCGTTAAATAACAGCACAATTAAGGTAATAACACCAAATTCAACATTCAGGGAAGGCGTTGAAGTGTTCAAACGAAATGACACGTATTATTTCATGTGGTCTGAAAATGATACCCGGAGCCCCGATTATAGGGTCCGGTATGGGTATTCCAATTCCATCACCGGGACTATCTCGGTACCTAAAAATAATATTGTTATTTCCAGAAACGATTCATTAGCGATATACGGTACCGGGCATAACTGCGTTGTTTATGTCCCCGACAGTAACAAATGGTATATTATTTATCACCGTTTTACCCGGCCAAAGGGCATAAAAATGGGCGATGCAGCCGGATATAACCGCGAAGTATGCATAGATGAACTTACTTTTAACAATGATGGTACTATTAATCAGGTGAAGCCATCGTTATCGGGTTTCGAATCGATGAAAGTCATAAATTCATTAGACAAGACAAAAACCAGTTCAAATTTTTTGGTATATCCTAATCCGGCAAAAAGCATATTGAATATTTCTTTATCTAAAAATACAGGGAACTATAGCATTGCAATTTACGATTTAATGGGGCGAAAACAATTACAAAAAACATTAAACGATAATAAAACACAACTGGATATTTCAAAGTTGAAGGCTGGCGTTTATATCATAGAACTGACCCGGGCAAATATTAAAATAGACAGATGTAGTTTTGTGGTTAATTAAAATACTTGCTACCAATAAAGATGGCAATAATACAGCCACATTGGAAGCGCAGCCCGGGGTAAAGTACACTTCCAAATCAGCGTTTGGGCACATGCCTGCCCATAAAATTAGTAACGGAGTTGTTCCACGATTCCAATACATTATTTCTTTTTGTATCCAGTTTATTGTTGGTGTTGTTATAATCCTTAATGCCACTATTGTAATTTTTCACCCCTTCATTATATTTGTCCACTTCATCCTGTGTAAGCAACATGCGGTCTTTGGATTCAAACAGTTCAGACATTTCCTTGAATTCTTGCGCTTTAATAGTGAAATCAGCAAGCTGGGGAATATTATTTTCAGATTCATCTTTATAGAAATCCAACATTCTGTGACAGGCCATATTAATGGAATTGTCACCCTTAAAGTGTTTTATTTCATTCAGCTTTTCAAGCCCTTCGTCAGATACACTAATCAAGGCATTACGGTTTTGCTCTATAGCGTTTATATCTGCTTTGCCCAAGGCATCCATCAGGTATATCTCTTGCTTATACGCTTTAAAAAATACAAGGTACACCTTGTTGTAATAATTCAATGCTTCTGATGATTTTTTAAGCTTTTGTGAAATATCATCGTTTTGCTCAACCATGTGTACACCATATCTGGCAGCAAAAGCATTGTATTGGTTGCTCATACGTTGCGTGGCATCATCAAGTTTTTCATTGGCTTTTTGTTTGGCAAGAATATAAGCTTCCATGGCATCATATGATTGTTCGGCTACTTCTTCCATATTTATTATTTTAGCAAAATCTTCATTAAGTACATCAAAAGTTAGTTTTAAATATGCTACAACGGAGTCCCTTAAACTATAATCTTTATCAAACGATTTCATGGTACGCACTTTTTTTCTCGCGTTATAAATGGTTTTAAGCAAGTCTTTTCTTTTTCGTTCAACTTTACGGGCATTACGGCTATGCGCAAAACTACTGGTGTAGTCCCACATTTCCTTTTGAATATCTTTATATTGTTCACCAATCATACTCATATAGGCAGCAGCCCCTCCGGTTGATTGTGCGCTTATATTTTCAGAAATATGTACGTTTAAAAAGCTTATTAGTAATGCAAAGATCAATAGTTTGTTTAGCATTTTATTGTTTTTTTTTCAGGATTAATAAATCGTTCACTATGTTGTATGTTTCTTCAATATAGGGGTCTGTTATAATGGCCTTGTTCAATTGCTCTTGCAAGGTAGAATAATATTTAAATATTTCTGAAAATTTTTGTCGGCTTTCAAGGTTTTCAATAGTAAATACATCGGTTGGACTGGTTGCTGTGCTTTCAATAAAAGATAAAATTTTTTCTTTTTCTTTTAAAAATTCTGAATAACCCGAAATATTGAGTGGTAACGAAGTATACCTGTTGAGGAATTCTTTTATCATACTATCAGCGAGGGTGATGCTTTTAAATTTTTCATGTTTGGAAACCCTTATTTCAGAATGCTTCTCAAGTGAATCAACAGGCAAAGCTGCAAGCGGTTTATAATATGTTTTTTTATTGATAGACCGATTTTTCAATGCCCGTTTATAATCACTTTCCGAACCTTTTGACATACTTCTTAATTGGGGCAGGCTGATGTGGGGAATTATCCCTTTTATTTGGTAAGACTGGCCTGATACGCGGTAATACCTGTAAGTACTTAATTTCAGCATATTGAAGTCTGGTTTATCCATGTATTTTATTTCATTTAAATTGTCAACTATGGGAATCATTGCCTGTCCTGAAGCTTTTCCAAACGAGTTACTACCAACAATAACCGCCCGGTTATAATCTTGTAAAACAGCAGCTACCATTTCCGATGCCGATGCACTTTCGTGGTTAATCATAATGGCCAGTGGACCCGTATACATCATGCCCCGGCTCATATCTTTAATAGAAACCAAGGTGTTGTTTTTGTCCTCTTGAACGGTGAACGTACCAAAATCAACAAAAATACCGGCAAGTTCAATGGCTTCTTTTACGGAGCCACCGGCATTATCCCTTAAATCAAGGATTAATGATTGAATATTTTGTTTTTTTAATTCATATAGTGCCCTGCCCACATCATTGGCACATCCCCCGGTTATGTCTGATTCCCATGATGTATAAAAAGCAGGCAATGAAATATAACCAACCCTTGTTTTTCCGTTTAATACTACGGCCTGGACGGAGTTTTCGGTGTTATCAATTGCTGCTTTATACAGCGTGATTTCTTTTTTCTGGTTTAATTTATTTGTTACTGTAATTAAAAGGCTTTCCTGATCGGTGTTTAGTATGTATTCATTTACTTCCCGGAACGTTGAATAAGCAAGGGTTAAAGCATTTCTGTTATTTGTTTTTAATCGAAGCACTTTATCACCCACGTTTATTTCTCCTGTTTTCCAGGCATAACTTCCGGGCACGATCGAAGATATTATATACTCACCTTCAGCATTCTTTTCCAGCATAAATCCAAAAGAACTGGATGTTGAAGAAAGCCCTTCCTGAAAACCTAATAACATTTCATTTGAAAAGTAAAGACTGTGCGGGTCAAACTGTAGTAAAAAACTATTTATATAGGCTGTGAAAACTTTCTCTTCTAACAAGGGTTCATTGTTCAGTAGCCGTACGATTTTTTCCTTTTCAAATTCAATAAGTGATAATTTGACTACTTCGGTCTTTTCATAATACAGTTTCTTTTCACTACGTATAGAATCAAAATAGTTTTTGTCAGGGGAGAGGTCAGATAATATTGAATATTTTAAATAGCGTTTCCATTTAGTAGCTAAATCTTCATTCTTTTTAGCTTTTTCAATATACAAGGAGTCGTCTTCATCAAAATTAAGCGTTTCGTTTCTGATATTATCAAGCTGATCAAGGGTATTTTTAAGACTGTTTCTGAAGGTGTTGATCAAGAAATTACGATCAAGGCAATAACCATTTTTTATAACTGTTTTTATTTTTTCCCCCACCTTTGAAATTTCAGCTTCTGTTTCAGAAGAAAAATAGAGTGCATGGGGGTCCAGAAATTGTTTAAACATATCGATAAACAAATCATGGTCAAATTCAGCAGTATCAATACTATTTATGCCATGTGCCTCATATATTTCCAGAACCTTCCGATATTCATTACAGTAATTATCAACTGCATGCAAGCCGTGGGTAAAACTAATTAATATAACTAAGGTTACTATTTTTTTCATAGCATATATGATACAGGTACAAAAAACATGCTTTATAACCCTGTAAAACTAAAATGTTTCAGGAAAAATTAAAACAGTTTACAGTATTTTTTACATGATAGTTTCTCAACCGGGAAAAATTTATATACCTGTAAATAATGTCTTTATTCATAAAAAATAAACAAACTTAAGCAACACGTTAAATAATCAATGTACGACAAAACTCCCCTTTATCTGAATAGCTAAGAAGTGGCTATAATAATTATTTTATTAACCACGAACCGAGGACGAGCCCGGTACAGCAAAAAACACAAAAGATACAAAAAAGGTAATGCTTTGATGAAATTAAAATTGTTATGCAATTTTCTTTTCATGTTTTTCACGTCTTTCGTTGTTAAATAGGAAGAAACGTGACTTAAGTTGTATACCCACCAAATAATCTGTATATTTTGCGGTTTAGAATCCAATTTTATTCAACAGGCCCCGTACAAACAAATAGGATATAATAATATGATTAAAAAAAAATTAACCCGCCATAGCCCCCAAAGCTTCATATACCAAGAATGCCGGCCACACGATAGCTTTTAAAAAACCGAGAACACCCATCCAAAAGGATGTTGCCGTTGAAATAAAATATATAGCAGCCCCTATAAAACCTAATCCATAAACAGCATCTGATGTTGATGCACTTTTTTTATTTTTACTCATGTTTTTACTTTTAAAGTTATAAAAGGTAAATTATGAATTTTTGAGGTACATATCAATAGTATGTATGATAATTTATCAATATTATTTGGATATCCTGCACAGTTTGGATTAAATGATGTTTTCAACCAATAATTTTAAAAAACAATAACCTACGGTATAAGATGTGACTTGAAAAAATCAACTGTTCTTTTCCAGGCAAGTTGAGCTGCTTTGTCGTCATATCTGGGAGTAGTATTGTTATGAAAACCATGGTTTACATCGGGATAAATATAGGCTTTGTATTCAATCTTGTTTTCCTGTAATGCTGCTTCATATGCTGGCCATCCGGCGTTAACCCTGTTATCTAAACCAGCATAGTGCAATAACAACGGAG
>JBNLCS010000572.1:0-7016 GCA_050303935.1 Bacteroidales bacterium | reverse complement strand
AGAAACCGCTCAAAAAATTATATTAGGTTACAACAAGACACCCTTGATCCATTGTTTAACAGGCCTATCATGGCTAGATACCGGCCTGGTTCTACATTTAAGCTCATAAATGGTGCCATTGCATTGCATGAAGGAATATTGAATGAACACACCCTTTACAGGTCAGCAGGTGCTTATCGTGCCGGAAGGGTTGTGGTAGGTTGTCATAATTACAGGTCGCCGCTTAATATTAAACAAGCTATCCAGTATTCATCCAACAACTTTTTTTGCCAGGTTTTTAGAAATACTGTTGACCATCCAAAGTTTGATAACTTTTATGAAGCTTATGATATTTGGAGAGAACATATTATGTCATTTGGCTTTGGTCAGCGCCTGGGTATTGAGCTGCATAATGAAACCCAAGGATTAGTGCCTTCCCTTGAATATTATAATCGGTTGTATGGGAAAAATGGATGGAAATCTCTCACAATTATTTCATTGGCTATCGGTGAAGGCGAATTTGGTATTACCCCTCTTCAGCTTGCTAATGAAGCTGTTATTTTCGCGAACAGGGGGTACTACTATCAACCGCATGTTATAAAAAAGGTAGGTAGTAAAAACATGATTGATAAATTTTCGGAGAAACATTACACATCACTTGATACATCTGTATTCGAAACCATTGTGGATGGTATGGAACTGGTGGTAAACGGAGGGCCTGGGTCAACCGCTGGCTGGATTACTCTAAAAGACAAGGACATTGTAGTTTGCGGAAAAACGGGAACAGCTCAGAGTTTAGAAAAAGAAGACCATTCCGTATTTATTGCTTTTGCGCCACGGGAAAATCCCCAGATTGCTATATCTGTATATATTGAACATGCTGGAGCAGGTGGTACATGGGCTGCGCCGGTGGCCCGCCTTATGATAGAGAAATATTTAACCGGTCAGGTAAAAAGTGGCTGGTTTGAACAAAGGATTTTAGACGCAAATTTATTGAACGTTGAGAAGAAGGATTAACATACTTGAAAGCCTTGACTGGACAACCGTAATAATTTATCTTATTTTGGTTGTATTGGGATGGTTGAATATTTATGCCGCGGTGTATAATGAAGATATTGCCAATATTCTTGATTTCGATTACCGGAGCGGTAAACAATTTGTTTGGATTTTGCTGGCATTCATTATTGCAATTGTTATCCTGGTAATTGAATACCGCTTTTATTCTTTCGCGGCTTATTTTTTGTATGGTTTAAGTTTATTATTGTTAATAGGGGTGCTTCTTTTTGGGAAAGAAATTAATGGGGCTAAATCATGGTTTGTTTTGGGAGGGGTAAGCCTCCAACCTTCTGAATTTACAAAAGTTGCCACAGCATTGGCTCTGGCCCGTCTTGGGAGTTCTCATTTTTTCAAAATTTCTTCGTTTAAGTATGTGGTTTATTCTTTCGGAATAATATTACTGCCGGTACTTTTAATACTTGGACAATCTGATTTTGGCTCCGCGTTGATATTTTTGTCCCTTATTTTTGTATTGTATCGCGAAGGCTTTTCAGGGTTTGTGGTTTTTATTGGTTATTATCTTATTTTATTGTTTGTTCTGTCATTGGTTTATTCAAAAATAGTTGTGCTTTCTGTTACAATTATCGTTTCATGTGTTCTGTACTCGGTATTGGAGAAAAAAGTTAAGGCCACGTTGCTTACTGCTTTATCACTTTTTGGAATCACTTTTGTCATTTATGCCATAAACCGTTGGTTGCTAAACTATAAATTTTCATCGTTTATTGTTTTGGTAATATCAACAACATTAGTTTCCATATATCTGGCAACTATCGCTTTAAAAGGAAAGATTAGAAATGTTTCCAATATTTATATTATACTAATATTTCTTTTTTCCACAATTATTTTTAATGCTTCTGTTCAACGAATATATACTAAGCTTGAAGACAGGCATCAGAAACGTATAAATATAGTACTTGGCATTGAAAGTGATCCGCAAGGTGTTGGATACAATGTTAACCAATCAAAAATTGCTATCGGTTCAGGTGGTTTCAAAGGTAAAGGGTATTTACAAGGTACACAAACAAAATTAAGATTTGTGCCGGAGCAGACCACTGATTTTATATTTTGTACGGTTGGTGAAGAATGGGGGTTTGTAGGCTCTTTTGTGGTTATAATCTTATTTCTTATACTTTTATTACGATTGATATATTTGGCCGAACGACAGCGGTCTGTATTTAGCAGGATGTTTGGCTATGCTGTATTTTCAGTGTTTTTGTTTCATTTTGCAATTAACCTGGGCATGACCATTGGTTTGATGCCTGTTATTGGTATACCCCTTCCGTTCTTTAGTTACGGGGGCTCTTCGTTATGGGCTTTTACGGCATTTTTGTTTATTTTTCTGAGGCTTGATGCCAGCAGGTCTGTATATTTTAAATAATTCCTGTAGGGATTTCATAAGTTATAATGCTATTGAATATAAGTAACTTAAGGGGTTTTTATTAAAGAAATTACTACGTTTTTATATAAATTAGGTTGTTTTTGGGGTCCGCCTAAGAAAAATTGCGTTAAGAAAATCAAAATGTGAAACGTTAAAAAAGAAATGCTGCTTGAGCGACCTTGGGGAGCGAGTTCATTTCTTTTAGTGTAACATTTTGATTTTTAGCGATTTTTCTTCAGCGGCGGCTTTTTTTGGTTACTTTTTTCAGCTGAAGGAAAAAATTAATGAAACGTAATATTAAAAATCCTATTACTATGGAAAGTCCCTCTGTAAGAAAAGACCCGTGCGGATTAGAAAAGTCCTTTTTCCAGGGTTATGTTCATTGGTTGTAAACTTCACATTATGGACGAACAAATTGTGTTATTTTTGTAAATAAGTAATCTGGTATCCAAACTTAGTTGTTATATGTGAAACAATGTCAGAGAAAAATGCAACAAACAATTTCTCAGTCTCGTTGTCCTTTTTTTGTATTTGTTTAATGGCATATTTATACTCTCCTGGTAAGGAAGTCCTTTTAGACATTCCCTTTAAAACCCTTTCTATACCTTCCAGTGTTTGATATTGCTTTAACCAGTTATTGAAAACAAAAAACGGATAGAATTGAAGTACCGGTCCCGGGAAAAATTTTATTTGGGCGTTTAAAATGGTATAACGTGATTTAACATAATCATCGTAGATAATTGTACAAAATTGGTCCCACGTTTTTGTTAAAAAGTGATCAAAAACTATATCGGTGACTATGCCTGAATATTTACTGTATTTTTTTCGATAAAAACTGTTTACTATTTTTACAATCCCGTGTCGGTCAGTATAATAATCGATCTCCCTGTGTATCCTTATTCCCAAGGCAACTTCTTCAGGATATTGAGTGATTTTTTTCCCTTTTATATAATCCCCGATAAAATTACCAAGTATTATTTTTTCGTTATTTCCTGATAAAAAAAGATGGGCGAGAATATTCATACGTTTTAAAATAAAAGTACCAGGTTTAAAATTTTTTGCATTTTTAATTTACTATAAATTCACGGATGCTGAAAATAAATTCGCATATTTAGCAAACAGACTGCATATTGTGATGTTTATGAATTAAAAAAAGAACAAACAGATGTATAGTTTTGATAAAATTATTGACCGAAAGAATACGAATAGTTTAAAACATGATTTTAATATCCAGCGTTTTGGCCGTGAAGATATTTTGCCCATGTGGGTGGCCGATATGGATTTTGAAACGCCGGATTTTATAACCAGCGCAATGCAGGGCCGGCTTAACCATCCGGTTTATGGTTATACGCTGGCCCCTGGTTCGTTGTATAAGGCCATAATTAAATGGATTGAAGAGATGCATTCATGGAAAATAAAAAAAAGTTGGATGACTTTTTGCACCGGGGTTGTGCCGGCACTTCATTTTTGTGTTAAAGCATTCACAAACCCCGGGGATAAAGTAATCGTTCAACCGCCGGTTTATTATCCTTTTTTTGGTGCCATTGAACAGAATGGACGTGTGGTGCAAAATAATCCATTAATAACAGTAGATGGTAAATTTGAGATGGATTTTGAAAACCTTAAACAAAATACCGATGAAAAAACTAAAATGATATTTTTGTGTAGTCCCCATAATCCGGGTGGAAGGGTTTGGTCGGAAGGAACATTGCGCCATCTTGCTGAATTTTGCCTTGAACGTAATATTGTAATCATTGCTGATGAGGTACATGCCGACATGGTTTACAAACCTGCCAGGCACATTCCACTGGCTTCTTTATCTCCTGAAATATCAAACAACACGGTTACACTAATGGCCCCAACGAAAACATTTAATCTGGCTGGGCTGGCCGTTTCTTTTGTAATTACTGAAAACAATGACTTTCTTACTAAACTAAATGGCTTTCTGAACAAAACAAATGTAAATGCAATTAACATTTTTGGCATGACTGCGGCCGAAGCAGCCTATGATAAAGGGAAGCCCTGGTTGATTGAATTAATGAAATATTTACAAGATAACTTTACTTATTTGCAAGGTTTTATAAAGGAAAACCTCCCGGTCTTAAATGTTATGGAACCAGAGGCCACATATCTGGCCTGGGTGGATTTTAATCAGATGGGCCTGGATAAAAGAAAAATAAATAGGTTCCTTGTGCGCGAAGCAGGGCTGGGATTTAATGAAGGTTCTGTTTTTGGTATTGGCGGTGAAGGCTTTCAACGGATAAATTTTGCATGCCCCAGGTCAGTTTTGCATCAGGGTATGGAAAAATTAAAAGAAGCTATGAAAAAAATGAAGTAGAAAAAATAAACATACTGGTTATATTATCGTAACAATAGTTTAGCCATATCCAAATATGGTACGTTACTAAGTTTGTTGTAAATTGGCCCTGTTGATGCAGTGTTAATGATTATTTTGGTTTTTATTATATTAATTAGTAATTTAATTTCTTTCGAAAAGATAAATTTAAGAATATGAAGCTTAAGCTTACTGCCAGGATTATACTTGGGTTTGGTACATTAACAATGGCGTTTATTGTAAATGCTGTTTTTACAAGAAATACCCTTAAAAAAAGTATTCAGGTGAACCAGGAAATAACCAAGATTTACAATCCAACAGTGCAGAACCTAACCCAGATGAAAGGTGTTTTGGAAGATACCAAACAATTGATAAAAAGCTGGGTTTTTATTGAAAAGAAGAAAGAAACACCTGATAAAGTACGGTTGCTGGAAATTCATGAAACTGTTTTTCCTGAACTGGACAGTAAACTCCGGAAATTATCTGAATCTGAATATTGGGAAGAGAACGACCGTAAAAAATATCAACAGATTGTTGCAGCGGTGAATGATTCATTGTTCCCCTTACATCAAAACGAAATAATGTCCCAATTGATGGATTTTTCTGATTATGATGATGCCATGAAAATGTTCATGATCATTCCGTTGGTTGAAGAAGGCGGGGATATAATCAGGATTACGGATAATTTAGTGGCACGTTTGGATAAATTTATCGATAAATACCAGGAGAAAGTGGATAACGACATGGTACAGGTGGATAAGGATTTCAAAAGCTTTCAAAACTATATTCTGCTAGCTGCTATATCTTTGGTAGCCTTGGCCTTGATAATATCTGTTCTTACAATACGGTCGTTGGCAAACCCTATGAACCGTATAAAAGCAGTGCTGCTGCAAATGGGGCGTGGCGTATTTCCCGACAGGGCGATTAAAGAAGGGGCTGACGAAATTGGACAAATGAGTGCTGCACTTAATAAGCTCATTAATGGCTTGAAACAAATTGCACATTTTGCCGGTGAAGTAGGTAAAGGTAATTTTGATAGTTCTTTTCAGCCATTAAGCGAAGAAGATTCGTTAAGTCAGTCATTGCTTGATATGCGTGATGAACTGAAAAAAGCAGCGGATGAAGAATCGAAAAGAAAAATAGAAGATGCTAACCGTAACTGGGCTACCCAGGGCATAGCAAAATTTGCGGATATACTCAGGAAAAATAATGATAACATGGAAGAACTCGCTTATGATATCATTAGCAACCTGGTAAAGTATATGGATGCCAACCAGGGAGGGATTTTTCTGATTAATAACAATGATGAAAACCATGAATATATAGAACTGGTAGCTTGTTACGCCTATAATCGAAGGAAATTTTTGAGCAAAAGGATTGAGATGAAAGAAGGCCTGGTAGGCCGTTGTGTACAGGAGGGGGAAACCATTTACATGACCGAAATACCTGAAGACTACATCCATATAACATCCGGTTTGGGTAATGACAATCCCAGGAGCCTTTTGCTTGTACCTTTAATGTTGAACGAAGAAATATATGGTGTAATAGAAATAGCATCCTTTAAAATTATTGAGGATTACCAGGTTGAATTTGTTGAGAAAATAGGGGAGAGCATTGCTTCTACCATCTCTACGGTTCGTATAAACTTGCGTACAACAATGCTTCTTGAGCAATCGCAACAACAGGCTGAAGAAATGAAAGCCCAGGAGGAAGAAATGAGGCAAAATCTGGAGGAGCTTCGTGCAACACAAGAACAATCGGCCCGTAGGGAAGAAGAGCTCAAAAAGGCCTTAAATGAAATACAAACACAAAAAGGGAAAAGGGAATAGAATAGCAGATTTTTTATCTTTTCTCTGTAAATCTTTACATGATCTATTTTTGCACGGCCTTAAAATATTAGCAGCCCACCAATAAGACCCAATTATAACATGCAAATTTATTTCATGATATGTTGTTCAACATGTTTGCAACTCAAGGCTTAATATGTACAGTTTTAATTTAATGTTGAAGGATAGTTTTTGTTTACATTCTGTTGTGGGTTTTTAAATTTATGATTACTTTGCCATTTTAAATGTTGAGAATTTACCTATGACACCTTCTGACGAATTTGATGACATTTTGCTTGACTTTATAAGTGAAGCTTTACCCTATAAAGAAGTTAAGGAGGTGAACCAAATTATAACAGAAGGTCAGCGGTATACCCTGATGTTGCAAAAAATCAAGGAAAGGTACCTGGCTGATGAAGGGTTTCGCAGGCAAATACAACTT
>JBNLCS010000571.1:0-1783 GCA_050303935.1 Bacteroidales bacterium | reverse complement strand
TGTTTTTATTAAAAATATAATCGCTGATATCCTGAAACATATACATACAAATTTTTCAATCAGTCATTTATAACACTATTGTTTATTTTCTCAACAAATGTAAAATTAATTATTACTTTTTTTACTAGTTTTATAAAAAATCCTAACAAAATGGCAGCATTCACAGACAGTAATCAAGAAAATATTAATAAACACATTGATTACTTCAATATTGCTTTTAATTCATTTGATTTTTTTATATTATTAAATAAAATATTTTTCTGTTCCTTTTCCTGTAATCAAAGCTTACAGTGAAAAGATTAAATAAAAGGAATTAGCTCTTTTTGTAAAGGAGATAATCATGAACACAAACTATAATTATATTATGAGAAAAACATCTATAATACTTTTTATGCTCGCAATGTTTATTGCATGTTGCCACAAGGCCAATGTGAATACAATTGAGCAATTTGAACAAAATCCGACATTAAACAATTCCGGATTTGATACTGAACGGGTGCAGCAGATTGATACGGCAATGGCGCATTATATCAAAAAAGGATATGTTCCAGGAATTGTAACTTTTATTGCCAAAAATGGAAAAGTTGTTCATCATAAAGCATATGGTTATAGTAATCTCGAATCAAAAAAAGCTATGGAGGTAACTAATATTTTCAGAATTGCCTCACAAACCAAAGCTATATCCAGTGTAGCCCTTATGACTTTATATGAAAAAGGCTTTTTTTTACTTGACGAACCTATTTCTAAATATATACCTGAGTTTAAAAACCCCGGGGTACTTGTTGATTTCAATGAGAAAGACACCACATATACAACCCGTCCTGCTAAAAGGGAAATCACCATAAGACATTTGTTATCACATTCATCGGGCATACATTATGGTGTTTTAGGTGGGGGGATGGGTAGTATGATGTACGCTAAAGAAGGAATTCCTGCAGTAAACTCACTTGAAAATATTACTATAGGACAAGTAGTGAAAAAAATCGCCAAAATGCCTTTGTTGCATGATCCGGGTGAAAAATTTACATATGGGATGAATACGGATGTTATTGGATATCTTATAGAAATACTTAGCGGTAAATCATTTGACGTTTTTATGAAAGAAACTGTACTAGACCCTTTAGGAATGGATGATACCTATTTTTATGTACCCCCGGAAAAAGAAGAAAGGGTTGTTTCTTTGTATTCATCATCAAAAGACGGACTGAAATATCATAAAAATGAAAGTTATCAGACTTATCCTTACGCTGGTGCAAAAACATTTCTCTCAGGAGGGGCTGGATTATGCGGCACCATTGAAGATTATGCTAAATTCTGCCAGATGATGCTAAACAAGGGAGAATTTAATGGAAAAAAAATACTGGGAAGAAAAACGGTTGAATTGATGACTAAAAATCAATTGGCTGAAAGGGTATTTATATGGAATGGACATAAATTTGGACTTGGTTTCGAATTGATAGACAGTAAGGCTTCATCTGAACATTTATGGTCAGAAGGATCGTTTAGATGGGGAGGTATGTATTATACTGACTACTTGATAGATCCACACGAAAACCTGATTATGTTATTTTATACAAATGTAGAACCATATAGAGGTCCAAATCTGCATGAACGGTTTCATAACCTTGTATACCAAGCCCTGGAGTAATTGATAATGAATTCAAATTATTAAATATCAACAGACCAAAATTGGAACATCTGTTCGTTGATTATAATTTAGCTTTTCAAAAAATATATCAGGAATGAATGACGGTAAGGTATCAAATGGTTCAGTTATATTAAC
>JBNLCS010000570.1:0-2462 GCA_050303935.1 Bacteroidales bacterium | reverse complement strand
AAACAACGAATTAAACCTGGAGCTTTCCCCTTCTGCGTTGTTTTTTCTTTCGGTTGCATAACCTTCTGCCTTCTGAATAGTTTCCTGTGCCTGGCCTTTTGCTTTAGGTATTACCTTGTTGTATTCAGATTTAGCTTTATTTATCAATGTTTCTTTTTCTTGCTGGGCCTCATTAACTGCATTAAAAGCAGCCTTAACAGGTTCCGGTGGATTAACATCCTGAAGAACTACTTGTTCTATTTTTATTCCAAGTGAATATTCGTTACAGATTTTCTGCATTAAATCTTCAAGTGAAGCAGAAATTTCGGCCCTACCAACAGTTAACACTTCATTCACAGTCCTGTCACCAACCACTTGTCGCATGGATGCCTCTGAAATATCACGGAGCGTTGTTTCCGGGTTCCTTACTTTAAAAAGGTAGTTGTAAGGATCTTCAATTCTAAATTGAACTACCCATTCTACATCCGCCAGGTTCAAATCACCTGTTAGCATTAAAGACTCATCAAGCGTACCACGTCTTGTATATTCCGTACGTACCCCAGGATTGGTAGTCCTAAAGCCAAATTCAAGTTTTTGCTGTTTTTCAACAGGAACTTTAAGTACTTTCTCAATCAAGGGTATTTTCATATTAAGGCCGGGTTGCACATCACGGGTGTGTTTTCCAAATCTGGTAATAACCCCCACCTCTTCCGTTTCTACCTGAAAAAAAGAATTTAGCAGGATTATTAGAACAACAACGGCTATGGCCACTATTTTTATCGTGCCTGATTGAGATTTCAAATCTTTAAGAATATCATTCTGATCCATATTAGATTATTGGTTTAGTGAGTATTGTACAAATGTAAAAAATATAATCGGTCTTACAAGAATTGATCAAACAGTGTTTGGCAATTAGCTAATGGTCCCAAAAAGAGTCCAGTTATCTTTTAGGCTTATATGGTTGGTCAAGTAGACTAATTGTCCAAGTTAAAATTAAAGAAATTAAAAATCCCGGTATCAATTCATATATAAAATTATCGAGCACAGGAATACTCTTCCAAATAAATACGGTACCAGTCCCTGAAACTAACCCTGCGACAACCCCCTTCTTTGTTGTTTTTTTCCAGAATAAGGCTAAAATAGAAGTCGGACCAATGGCTGCCCCCAAGCCCCCCCAGGCAAACAGCACAAACCAGAATACCAGGTCACTGGAGAACATACCAAGCAGAACTGCTATTATCACAAGAATGAGAACAGACACCCTACTGATAATGCTCAATTTTTTTTGAGGGATATTACTGTCTTTTTTCAAAACTTTTTGATATAAATCACGGGCAATACTCGATGCCGCTACCAATAATTGTGAATCCGCGGTTGACATGATAGCTGCAAAAACCGAGGCAAGCAATAAACTTACAACAAAGGCCGGAAAAACAGAACCTGCCAACGACAAGAAAATATTTTCCACATCCTCACCGGGCAACATACTTTGTTGTGTAAAGTATGCCCTACCCACAAGACCAATAGCCACAGCCCCCACCCCCATTAGCAGGTTCCAGATGGTCCCAACCATGGCAGTCCATTTAAATTGATTACTGTTTTTAATTGACATATACCTTACCAAAATATGTGGATTTCCCGGTGATCCTAATCCAATACCCAGATAACCTATCAAAGTGATTGCCCCTATAGAAAAAGGTGAAATAAACCCGGGATTGTTTTCTGAGATGGTTGAAAAAAATACCGACTTATCCTCAAACTGAAAAAAACCAACAACAGGAAGGATAACAAGTGCCAGGATCATCATAATACCTTGGGCCACATCCGTATAACTAACTGCCAAGAACCCTCCCAACAACGTGTAAAATAATACTATGGCTGCGGTTATAATTAACCCCTGGCTTTGTGTAATTGAAAAATGTGCGAAAAAAGCCTTTCCACCAGCTGCAAATTGAGCTGCTATATAAGATACCATAAACAGTAAAAAGATAAAAACAAGTAAAATCCTTAGAATGCCATTTTTATCTTGAAAACGTGCTGCAAAAAAATCAGGAATAGTGATACAATCATGTTTCTCAGCAAAATTCCTTATTTTTGGCGCGTAGTAGAAAAAAAGAAAAAATTCGACCATAGTATATCCCAGCACTGCCCAAATAGCCGAAACACCCTGTACATAAGCCATTCCTGAAACGCCCAGGATCAACCATGCACTCCTACCGGATACAACAGCAGATAAAGCAACCACAAACCGGTTCATTTTTCTGCCTCCTATAAAAAATTCCGAAATTCCCTTTGAAGAAAAACGGGAAGCATAGATCCCGATTCCTATTATCAAAACAAAATAACCGATAAAGGGCACTATAGTATTGTAGTCCATAATTTTGGTTTTGGCCAATGCAAAAATAAATTTTTGCGGTTAAGAATAAAAACAAAAGAAATTATGGGCAATCACTATTTCAATGCTTACGACTACATTACAAACT
>JBNLCS010000569.1:0-4478 GCA_050303935.1 Bacteroidales bacterium | reverse complement strand
TACTATGGTTTGGTATGATGACTTTCCGGCAGCAATCGATGATTTTTCCATCTTCAGGTTTTGAATATGTTTATCCGAAATAAAATCAACTGTATATCCACTTTTTATTAATGTATCGGCAAGTAACCTGAACGGGGTTATTTTTCCCCTGGGGCCTCCCCCACTAAAATGTTGCAACATCTCACCTCCCCTGTCGGCCAGTCGGTCTACAAATGGAAAATATAGCAATACATCATTATCAGGTGAAGAGCTTTGCAAAAACGACTGACATCTTGCAACATATTGGTTGAAATATCCGAAATCGTTCCATAGCGGATTAGTTGGGGCATAATGTACTGATGCATAAAACAAAAAACCGGGCCATGGATCATATGAAGGTGAAAAAGGTGTACCATGGTAAAACACATGGTTTACCCCACCCAAAAAGTATCTATCAATGCTTTCTTTTGTATCACCCAGTGTAGCAAGAAAATGGTCATTAAGCCAGGTTGCCGATTCTGATGAAACAAGTTTTTTCCCACTTAAATTTGCAGCAGATGAAGCAAATTTAATCTTTAGAAGGTCTTCACCTTCGGTTTCCGGAATATCCACCTCTGAATACAAATCAATAATATTTGCTGGTGAACCATGCGCCTGATTGCGAATAACAGCTCCTTTTTCATGCGCCCATTTTTTCCATGTTTTTGTAAAATTATCCAACAATAATTCCGATAGGGTCAGTCTGTAATCAATTAAAACCTGGATATTTTTTGATTCAACAGTATCTTCATTAAAAAGTGCTGCAAAATGATCGGTAAGATCATATCCGCGACGTTTTTTAAATTCTTCAAAAAGCATGGGTGTGAAATCGGCCTGACCACGTGCATCATCCACCTCGTAAGAATCGTTAAAAAAAGCACGTAATTTATTTATGTCCTTACCCGATAGTTTCTCATCAAACCTGCCCAGATAATTAACAAGGGCGTTTTTGCTAAAATGATCAATTACATTACCTTCACCTCCTGGGGCAGCCCTTTCGACCATTTTACCATGCCATCCCTGGAAAACAGCATATAGTATCCAATCCCCTTCCGGCGCTACCCAGTCAAGCTCCCCATTTTTAACTTTATCTGTCAGGTTGAGTTTATTGCCTTTTTCATCCTGTGCTACCAAAATCACCAATGGCATGACTTTTTCAAACCTTACCTGTTCCAAAGCAAGGTCTTGCATATTTTTATTGTTTGCAACTGGCTCTTCTAATTGTAATATATCGATCCTTTTACCAATAGCCCTGACCATAGGACGCTGTATAGACTCCACCCGGTACTTTAATGAAGTGCCGCCCAGAACAAAAAATGTTTGATAGACCATGTATTTACATGCATCATCACTAGTTACCCACGGCCCCCCAAAAGGCCATCCGGTACCGGTAGCCATGTCGATTCCCAAATCAAGTCTTTCAGCTTCCTTTAATGTAAACAAAAAATTATCAATCCAATCAGGCCCCAGATAATCCATAAAGTTATCCTCATATCCCTTAACCCCATATATGGGGGTGATTTCCAATCCTCCCAAACCGACTTCAGCATATTGTTCCATGGCCTTTGACAATTCAACGCTGTCAAGTATGTTACCCATCCACCACCAGCGGGTCCAAGGCTTGTTTTCCTGTGAAATTTCAGGCCATTCTGGTTTTATGGTTTTTACTTCACAGTTATTTAACAAAATAATTACCCCAATAAGAGAAATTACAAACCGGGCCGTACCTTTTATTTTTTTAACCATCTTTTCAATTTTTTAGTGTTGGTAAAAATTATTCCCAGCCCTCCTCTTTCTCAAGCTTTTTCAAATCAGGAATATTACTTGCTATTTTGAGGGATTGTTTCCACAAAACGTTTAAGTCCCCTAAATCAATTCCCGACCCTTTACGAATAAAAACCGGTGTTTTATAAGGAGGGGCATCTACCTCGATGTAATTTCCACCTTCATATTCTTTCGAAAGGTCCCATGCATTAATCCAGGTTTCGCCTTTGGGTAAATACAACTTATGTTTTGTTATTCCTTTTTGCCACACAATAGAAACAAGTAAATCATCTCCAAAAAGATAAGTTTGCCAATCATTCCATGCTTCTTTTTGTTCAGGATAACTTAAAAACAATGGACGTATCACAGGCATGCCCGAGATTCTCGATTCCACGGCATATCCCATCACATAATCAATTAATTCCATCCTTATTTTCGAATACAGGCGCCAGGTTGCAATTAGCTCCTTATCATATACTGGTTCTGTAGGGTTATTCCAAAACCCACGATCATTTGTTGGCCCCACTTCCATTATAGGTGAAAAGCAACCAAAACCAAGCCACCGCATTGTTACTTCACGGTCAAATTTCCCCCAATACCCCCCTACATCGGAACCCCAAACAGGATATCCCATTACAGCACATCGTTGCATAGCTATAATAGCAGAACGTAGCCCCTCCTGTTTGCCATCTGTATCACCAGCCCACATGGCCCCGTACCTTGCACTACCGGTAAACTGCGCTCTGGGGAATAATACAAAATCATCACCAAGAATTGGTTTAACAGCTTTATATGCAGCCTCTACATATTGCCTTGGATAATCATTATAATTTTCCCTATATGATGTACCTGCTGAAGTATAAAGATGTAAAGAATCTGTTAATTTTTCTCCATCGGCCCTATCTAGTTTAAACCCTTTTATTCCCATTCGGGCTAGTTTACCCGGACCATTTGTGCCCCACCATTTTACTGCCTCATCGTTGGTGAAATCCATTAATACCTGTCTTGACTCTTTCCATCTTTTACTTTTCAGGTCATAGTTATGCTGTTCTGCAAAATTTGCCATTTCTCCCATAACAAAAGGGGCTATCCACATCATTAATTCAATATTATGACCGTTTAACCATTTAATCATTCCTTCGGGATCAGGTATTCGTTCCCTGTCAAATTCATAATCATCAAAACCTCTTATTCCTGGCCCCCAAGGACGGTCAATCCAAATTGCTGTAAATGGTATATCATAGGCCTTCATCATTAATACATCTTCCACAACATCCGTACAAAAAGGGGCTTTTTTTTCGGTTCCATCAAAATATTCCGATTTATTTAGATGATTGTCCCTCCATCGCCATGGCCCGAAAGCCCAGCGTGGAGGCACAAACACAGGTCCTGTCTCCATAGTATGCTTTTGCACAAGTTCCTCAGGTTTTCCTGTATAAACTTTAAACGCTAATGACGGCCCTTCAAATGAAATCTTTACATGAGTTGAATGTGATTTACAAAAATCATATGTACCCGGCCATGTTCCCTTTACAAATAATCCATAATTATTTGAAGAAATATAAAACGGTGCATATGCTGAAACGGTAGGTTTTAATTTCATTTCAATCATCTCGCCCCTAAGGTTCATAGATGTTTGTATATTATCCTCCCATGATTCACTTTGTGGGCCATCCACCACTCTCTCAAAAATTCCTGTATAATACTCTTCAGGAGCAGAAGCTATGTTTAAAAACCATTCTTTCACTTTATTTCCGGCATTGTCAGTATAATACAATTCTATGTTGTAATCACTTCCTGCTTCTTCTATTTTCAATTTTATGGAAGAAGTATCGTTCTTCCACACGTAAATGTAGCCTTCTTCACTTTTTTTCCTGGATGGTTTTCCAGACAGCCAATGTATTTGTTCTGAAATTCTCAATCCAATACTGCCAATATTTTTATCAATTGTACTAAATGTTATATTCCTATATCCAATATCAGAAATATTTAATTCTATGTGACCATTTTCATCTAAAATAATATCAAATTTGTTTTTTAATTTTGACGCTTTAATAAATAAAAACAGCAGTGCGAGAATTGTAACTGTAAAAGTTAATTTTAAAAAACTTTTTTTCATATCGTAAAAATTGATTATGCGTGTATTTTTTAACCTAACTATAATTATAAGACTGATTTATATTATATATCTCAAAAGCATACCCTATATCCGAAAAGGTTTTACTTTAAAAAATCCAAGTTGAAAAACAATCAAATTAGACCTTTTATAATACTCAAATGCTATTTCATTCAGTAGCTAAGATATTGAAAAGTAAAGTTTTTATTAAAAAAAGATTTTATTTTTTTCTCAATTTTGAAAATTTTATTGCTTTCAATTGTACGTAAAGTTACTGGAATCAGTAAACCCAGTTTATTATGTCGGAAATTACACATATCTGATTTACATATTTTTATACAAAAAAAATACATGTTTTATTCCTCAAAATGAGTACTTTCTCTATTAACCCCAGGGTATTTTTGAACGTATATTTGTATAGGTTTTTTTATTTAGGGTTTAGTTATATGTTCTTTGGTTTATGAAGCAGGAATTCTGAGAAAATATGGAGTAATTCCGTACAAAAAATGAATAGTAGTTTTTTTTCATAGTTAAGGTTTAGTTAGTAGTAAATAAGGTTTTAGGTTTTCATGGTCGGTTT
>JBNLCS010000568.1:0-3858 GCA_050303935.1 Bacteroidales bacterium | reverse complement strand
GTAGCACTCATTACAGGGTTGGTAGGAGGGATTGTAACCAATGTTATTGCAAAAGAAAAACACCAGGTTCCAACCAATAATTTAATAAGTAATACTGAATCGGGGGAGAAGCCGGAAAAACCGTTTATTGAAATATTCAGATATGCTTTTTTCGATTTTATAAAAGATATAGCTAAATGGCTTGTTATTGGCCTGTTAATAGCTGCGTTGATTACCGTGTTGATACCAGATGATTTTTTTGCCACTTACCTGGATAATAACTTTTTAAGTATGTTGGTTATTTTGGTGGCATCAATCCCTCTATATGTGTGTGCCACAGGTTCAGTACCTATTGCAGCAGCACTAATAATGAAAGGGATTTCTCCTGGTGCCGCTTTGGTATTCCTGATGGCTGGTCCTGCTACTAATGCTGCAACAATAACAGTAATTGGCAAAGTAATGGGTAAAAAAACGTTGTTCTCATACTTAGTTTCAATAATTGGTGGGGCATTGTTTTTCGGGTTTTTAATAGATATTTTTGTTGAACCTTCTTTACTTACAGGATTTATTACAAATGGTCATAACACCCAACATCAGCATGAAATGTTACCCCTTTGGTTAGAAATTTCTTCAAGTATCCTGTTGGTTTTCTTCTTGCTAAATTCGTTATTTCAGAATTTAAAAAGGAAATACGTTAAAAACAGTAAAAAGCAAAATAAAAAAATGGATGTTAATAATTTAATATTTGCAGGAAATATGGATAAGATAATAGTTTCAGTAAAAGGGATGAATTGCAACCATTGTAAAATGACCATTGAAAATGGACTGAAACAATTTGAAGGCATTAAGGAGATCAGTGCTGATATTGATTCTGAAAGTGTTACTTTATCAGGTAAAGATATTGATTTGGATAAAGTAAAAAATACTGTTGAATCACTCGGATATAAATATGGGGGCAAGATTTCTTAAAGTATAGAAAAGTAATAATGTATTCTTAAACAGTTACGAAACATAATTCGTTCCATATATTTTTTCTATATTTGCATTTCTTTTTATAATCGCAAGTAATTGATATTTAATAATTTATTAAAGATATTTTAAGATGACAAAGAAATTGGTTTTAATGATCCTTGATGGATGGGGAAATGGAAATAAAGGTAAAGGTGATGTTATTTTTAATGCAAAAACACCTAATATGGATAGACTTGAAAAAGAATATCCTACTTCTCAATTACTCACCAGTGGAGAAAACGTTGGATTGCCTGATGGGCAAATGGGCAATTCAGAAGTTGGGCACTTAAATATTGGTGCCGGCAGGGTGGTATATCAAGACCTTGTGAAAATAAACAAAGCCATCGCCGATAACAGCATTTCTGAAAATGAGGTGTTGAATGAAGCTTTTGATTACGCTAAAAAGAATAATAAGTCTGTACATTTTCTTGGATTGATTGGTTCGGGCGGTGTACATGCCATGAGCAATCACTTGTTTAAATTATGCGATATAACAAAAGAAAAAGGATTAGAAAATGTATTTGTACATTGTTTAACTGATGGCCGCGACACTGACCCAAAAAGTGGATATGGTTTTATGAAAGAGGTGGTAGGTTATTTAAAAACTTCAAATTGTAAAATAGCGTCTTTAATCGGAAGGTATTATACGATGGATCGCGACAAACGTTGGGAAAGGGTTAAACTTGGATATGACCTTCTTGTGAATGGAGAAGGAAAACCAACACAAGATATTTTAAAAGCAGTACAGGAATCTTATGATGAAGGTGTAACAGACGAATTCATTAAGCCAATTGTGTGTGTTGATGACGATAATAATCCTATTGGAAAAGTTAAAGAAGGGGATGTATTTATATGTTTTAATTTCAGGACCGATCGCTTGCGACAGATCACAACAGTATTAACACAACAAGATTTTCCGGATCACGGGATGAAAACGGTGCCATTGCACTATGTTACACTCACCAGATATGATGAGTCATTTAAAGGAGTACATGTAGTTTTTGACAAAGAGGATGTACGTTTGACTTTGGGAGAAGTTATAGCAAAGGAGGGAAAGAAACAATTACGCATTGCTGAAACTGAAAAATATGCCCATGTAACTTTTTTCTTTTCCGGTGGACGGGAGCAGGAATTTGAAAATGAAAGCAGGATATTAATACCTTCACCTAAGGTACCCACTTATGATCATCAACCTGAGATGAGCGCACCACAGATAAAAGATTCATTAGTAGCTGAATTGAAAAAGAAGGAGCTTGATTTTGTTTGTCTGAATTTTGCTAATGGTGATATGGTTGGTCATACAGGTATATATGAAGCCATCGAAAAAGCCATTTCCACTGTGGACAGTTGCGTGGGGGAAGTGGTGGATACAGCTCAAGAAAATGGGTATTCGGTATTGATCATTGCTGATCATGGAAATGCTGACAATGCTGTGAACGAAGATGGTTCGCCAAATACTGCACATTCGTTAAATCCTGTACCATGTGTACTGGTTGACAATGATTATAAAGGAAAAACCATTCAAGATGGTATTCTTGCCGATGTGGCCCCAACAATATTAAAAGTAATGGGCATAACCCAACCTGATCTAATGACAGGAAAAGCACTTGTAGATTAGTTGATGGCCTATAGTTAATAGCTGATAGTTAATGGTTAGCAAAGCTTCTGGCTTTATATGCTGTTATCTATCAGCTATTTATAAATCCTTGAAACTTGTTAAAACCCCTTAAACCCAATTATTTTACGAACTTCTTCCAGCGTAGTCCGTGCGCTTGATCTGGCTTTTTCTGCACCCATTTTTGCCACTTTTCTTAAATATTCATTATCGGCTTTTATAGCTTCAATTTTCTCCCTGAATGGAGTAGTAAATTTGATAATATCTTCTGCCAGTTGTTTTTTAAGGTCACCGTATCGAATTTCGCAGTTGGCGTGCTTTTCTTTGAAAAAATCAATGGTTTCTTTGTCTGATACAACTTCCATTAAAGTGAATAAGTTTTTTACCGGTTCGCTCATTTCCTGGTTCATCCCGGTAGGGCCTGTATCGGTCACAGCACGCATTACTTTTTTACGTATTGAACCCGGGTCTTCAGCTAAATATATTCCATTGTTATCTGATTTTCCCATTTTACCACTACCATCCAACCCGGGTATTTTAATCAGGTTTTTTCCGTAATTAAATGGTTCAGGCATTGGAAAAAATTCTGTTTTATAAATAAAATTGAAACGTTGTGCAAATTTACGTGACATTTCAAGGTGTTGTTCCTGGTCTTTTCCAACAGGTACTTTTGTGGCCCTGTGGATAATAATATCAGCTGTTTGTAACACTGGATAAGTCAATAACCCTGCATTTACATTTTCAGGCTGTTTCCTTATTTTTTCTTTAAAAGAAGCGGTCCTCTCCAGTTCGCCTATATATGCATTCATATTTAGAAGCAGATATAATTCTGCAATTTCGGGAACATCACTTTGTATGTATAAAGTGGATTTTTCAGGATCAATTCCGGCAGCAAGGAATTCAGCTAAAATAGTTTTTACATTTCCGTGTAAATCACCGGGAGCAGGATGTGTTGTAAGTGAATGCCAGTCTGCAATGAAAAAATAGCAATTAAATTCTTCCTGCATACTTACAAAATTTCGCAGTGCACCAAAATAGTTTCCCAGATGCAGGTTTCCTGTTGGCCTGATCCCGCTTAAAACAGTTTCCATATGTGTTACGTATTATTCAAGTTACGATGTTAAAAAGGGCAAATCTATAAAATGTTCTATAAAAAATCGTAATTTTACCCGCCTGAACTGGTATATAATAAAAATAATACCTGTAATGGAATGGTTTTTAGTTTATTACAAAGGGTAAATTATTTATATGGA
>JBNLCS010000567.1:0-2864 GCA_050303935.1 Bacteroidales bacterium | reverse complement strand
CTTGCAGAAATAGAAGCGAAGCAGAAAAACATTACTGAAGCCGAAAAGGAAATAGAAGGTGGTGTAAAAAAAGGGAAACGCAACTTCTTACAAAACAAAATTGATACCTTAAAGAATGAAATTAAGGACCTGGAGGACAGAAAGCGTGTAATTCCTGACTGGATACAATCAGCTAAAGATTTTAAATACGGAAGCGACCTTGGTGGATCTGACGAAACTGTTTTAACCAGGATGTTTGATTTACCTGTGATGGTTTACAACTGGCCTCACGAAATTAAAGCTTTCTACATGAAGCGCGACGAAAAAGATACTCACTTGGCAAAAGGCGTTGATGTTTTAGCACCTGAAGGATACGGAGAAATTGTTGGTGGCGGTGAGCGTGAAACTAACGAAGACTGGCTGATTGAAAAAATAAATGAGCACAAACTCCCTATGAAAGCTTTTGAATGGTACCTTGACTTAAGAAGATTTGGTTCTGTACCGCATGCAGGCTTTGGCTTAGGGCTCGAAAGAATGGTTGCCTGGGTTTGTAAATTAAAACACATCAGGGAAACAATTCCATTCCCAAGAATGTATGGGAGACTTTTCCCTTAAAATAATTTTGATAATTCGTTTTAAAAGCCTGTTTTACAGGCTTTTTTATTATCCTTAATTGAAAATAAGTTCTTGCTTTTCACCTTTTTTTCAATTATACAAAGCCATTATGGAATATTGTAAAACGGAATTCCATACTGGCTTTGTATATGCCGATCGACTGGCAGTTTTGGTTTGAGAGCTTTTTTCCAGGAGCAAACGATAAAGCCCTGTCATTTATCATCTCAATAACCAACAAGTATGCCCTATATCACCGTTATACAATCTTACAAAGTCAGGTAAATTCCACCAATAAAACTCCTCCCGGGTTGCGGTAACCGCGATGAATACCATCCATCACTGGGTGTTGAAAGATCTTCCCCTGCATTTGCTGCATCCATGCCAGGATGATAATATTCTTCATCAAAAACATTGTTGACATTGAAAAATATTTTGAGTTTATCGCCAAACAGGTTGATAATTTGGAAATTCAAATTCGTTACAAAAAACGCATCAACTTCTTCAATTGGGTTTGATAGTATGGTTGGCCTTTTATCTACATAATTCATTCTAACATTAATATGCAGGTACTTAAATAAATCAGCGTTTACTATAAGATTGAATTTATGTGGTGCAATATCTCCAATTTTGTCAGAAGAACGTCCGGTTGCAGTATTTGTCCTTACCTCGGCATACAATGCATTTACATAGCTATAGTTTAGATGAATTGAAGCATTATTAACAGTTTGACCATCAGAAATAAGAATGTAATTAATTTTGCATTCAGCTCCCCAAATATTTTTGGTTGGTAAATTCTCTCCCTGAAAAATACTATTTGTTATTCTGTTATTAAACAATGTTACTTCGAACCCAAAATCTGAAAAAGTTGATAACACACCAAAATCAACGGCCTGTATCATGTCAGGCTTTAAGTCAGGGTTTACAGTCAGGCCGCCCCATCCTCCATACAGGTTCCGGGGCGCAGGAGTCTGAAAGCCTTCTCCGTAACTGGTTTTAACACTTAAATTGTCAGTAAATGCGTAAGTGGCACCAATACGCGGACTGTATATTTCTCCGTGAATTTCATTTTTATCATACCTCAACCCTGCAACAAAAGATAATCTATCATTTAATAACAACAATTTGCTCTGAACAAAGCCACCCCATTCCACATCAATAAAGGTATTTCCGGGGGTTGTTCCTGATCCAATTGGGTATGGAAATAATATAGCGGGGTCTGTCCATTGTTGGCCAGGTATCCAGACAGTACGATCGGAATAGGCATATTCGTAAGACTTTTGAAATTCAGCAGATGATAATTTCAAACCACCACTTATCTTCCAGTTAAGCAATGCCTGGTATTCAAAATCCTCGTATAAACTCCATTTTTTCGACATGTACTTCCAAGTAAGCATTTCTACTGTTCTTTCAGAATTCCAATCATCTGTGGCATTCCATCCCTGGGCCCAAAAATTTTCGGGCAAAGAACCGCTGTATTGATAAGTTCCAAGAAAAGACAGGTTGAATTTTTCACCAACGCTGCTTTTATATCTTAAGTAGAGAATATCCCGGCCGAATTTCCAGTTGGTAGTGGGCAAAGTTTTATCATATGGATACTCCGAACCATTACCATGTTTTGTGAGCAAATGGTTGTAACCAAATTCCAAGTCCTTAAATTTAAGTTTTCCCAAAAAGGCATGATCATCAACACTATTGTCAAACTCGGGATAATATTCGGTATACGGCCCCCATAGCTCAGAATTGCCAAACAGGTCTTGCGAAAAATAGCCCGGACGGTTTGTCATATCAAACATATTGCTTTTATATCTTCTGTATGAGGCCATGATTTCTAAAGGCTCGTATTTTGCAATGTAGGTAATTTCCCCAAATTGGGTATTGTTATCGCCTACACCATTTTGCACGTAAGCTTTCCCTGTTTTATTTTCCAGGTCACTTACTAATTTGGTAATAATATTAATAATGCCTGAAAAAACATTTGGGCCATATATGGCAGATGCAGGGCCATAAATAATTTCAATTCTTTCTATTGCAGAAATAGGAAAATCAGAAGATATGTTCATGTTTTGGGCATATAGAATGTTTGATTCCACCCCGTCAATCATTAACATTGTTCTTTCATTATATGAACCTGTTCTGTTTCCACGGGCATAAGCAAGTTGATTCAGATTTCCGTAGTTTGCTGCAATGTCATAACCCGGAATATCGTTGAGTACTTCAGACAGACTGGTATACCCTCTCCTTTGTAATGTTGTACTGGTAATAACAAACAC
>JBNLCS010000566.1:0-3436 GCA_050303935.1 Bacteroidales bacterium | reverse complement strand
TTAGTTTTGAGTTGACAAGCCTCTTTTTCAAAGGATTAAGATAATCAATAAAAAGTTTCCCTTGTAAATGATCATATTCATGTTGGAATATGCGGGCTTTAATACCATTCAGTTCCTCCTCGTGTAAGTTGAAGTTTTCATCAAAATAAGAAACTGCGATATCTGAATTTCTGGAAACATCCTCGCGTAAAGTCGGCAAACTTAAACACCCCTCATTATAATCCCATTTGTTGCCCCATTCTTCGTGTATGATAGGATTAATAAATGCCCCTTTAAAACCTTTTAATTCAGGGTCATCTTCTTCCATGGGGGAAGCGTCGATTATAAAAATGTTTTTTGAAATACCCACCTGGGGTGCGGCCAAACCAACACCATCGGCATTGTACATGGTTTCAAATAAGTTATTAATTAATGCATTCAGTTCAGGGTCACCTTCCTCAATATCTGCTGCTTTTTTTCTTAAAACGGGCTGACCGTATACATACACCGGTAATATCATAGTTATTATTTTATACTTTCAAGGTACGATTGTAATATAATTGTAGCACTAATTTTATCAACAAGGGCTTTATTTTGTCTGTCCTTTTTCCCTAAACCGGCATCAATCATTGTTTGAAATGCCATCTTTGATGTAAAGCGTTCATCCATTAACTCAATAGTTATTTCCGGGAATTTATTTTTTAGTTTTTTTAAAAACGGATTGATATATTCAACAGCTTCTGATGCCTTATTGTTCATTTGTTTAGGATAACCAACAACGATAATATCAACTTTTTCTTTTTCAAGATAATTATCCAGAAATATCCATATGTTATGTGTAGCAATAGTTTCAAGTCCATTCGCAATAATTCTGATAGGATCGGTTACCGCAATTCCACATCGTTTACGGCCGAAATCTATGGATAATATTCTTCCCATTCTTGTTAATTACTTGCAAAAATAATCAATTCTGTTTAACCGGAAAAGATACTTACCATGTACATAAAAAAAGGCGGTGTTTAAACCGCCTTTTAACTTTAGTATATCATAACTATTTAGAAAAGTCCATTGTGGCCATTCTTTCGTAACTTTTATGTCTCCAGCGGGCATTTTCCTCAGCAGCTTTAAATAGTTCAACGGCTTCTTTTGGGAACGCCTTTTTCAGCGATGTATAACGAACTTCGCTATTCAGGAATTCTTGGAATTTTTCCCATTGCGGTGGCTTAGAATCCAAAATGAACGGGTTCTTTCCTTCTTCTTCCAACATTGGGTTATAGCGGTACATACTCCAGTATCCAGCTTCCACTGCACGTTTTTCTTCTTCCTGTGCTTTACCCATTCCCATGCGTAATCCATGGTTAATACATGGTGCATAGGCAATAATTAATGATGGCCCTGGATAAGCTTCAGCTTCTTTAAGTGCTTTAAAGTATTGACTTTGGTTTGCTCCCATGGCAACCTGTGCAACATATACATATCCGTAGGACATGGCGATCATGCCCAGATCTTTCTTACGGATTCTTTTTCCTGCTGCAGCAAACTTTGCCACGGCACCTATTGGTGTTGCTTTTGATGACTGTCCACCAGTGTTTGAATACACCTCTGTATCAACTACCAAAATGTTTACATCGCTACCTGAAGCAATAACATGGTCAAGGCCTCCAAAACCAATGTCGTAAGCCCAGCCATCGCCACCAAATATCCATACCGATTTTTTAACAAGGTATTGTTTCAGATCGAGAATTTTCTGTGCTATAGGATCTTTGCTGCCTTTCAAAGCTTCCAGTACTTTTGCCGAGGCAGCTTTAGATTGTTCAATATTGTCTTTGCCTTCAATCCACTCACCAAACGCAGCCTTTGCATCTGCTGAGAAACCGTTTTGCATACCTTGTTCCATCAGTATTTTAATACGGTCTCTTAATTTGTCAATACCTGTTGCCAAACCAAAACCATATTCAGCATTATCTTCAAACAGGGAATTTGCCCATGCAGGACCTTTTCCACTTGTTTTGCTTGCACAATATGGAGTTGATGGGGCAGAACCTCCATAAATAGATGAACAACCTGTTGCGTTGGCAACAACCATTTCTTCACCATATAATTGTGTAATGGTTTTAATATAAGGTGTTTCTCCACAACCTGCACAAGCTCCGGAGAATTCAAATAATGGTTGTGCGAATTGACTGTTTTTAACAGTTTTAAATTTGTCGATTAAGTGGTCTTTGTAACTAACCTCATTTGCCAGGTAATTCCATCTTTCAGTTTCACCCATTTGACTTTCAAGTGTTTCCATTACAAGGGCTTTTTCTTTCGATGGACATACATCAGCACAGTTTCCACAACCTGTACAGTCAAGTACACTTACCTGGATCCTGAACTGTAATCCGCTAAATTCTTTTACGCCTTTAATATCTAAGGTTTTTGTGCCTTCGGGCGCATTTTTAACTTCTTTTTCGTCCAGTACAAAAGGCCTGATGCAAGCATGTGGGCAAACATACGCACATTGGTTACATTGTATACAGTTATCAGCAATCCATTCAGGTACATGAACAGCAATACCTCTTTTTTCATATTCTGTTGTACCGGCAGGGAATGTTCCGTCTTCCCTATTAACAAATGCACTAACAGGTAAATCATCACCTTTCAGGCTGTTAATCGGGTTAACCACATTTTGAACAAAGTCAGGAATATTATTACTGTCTTTTACTTTTTCAATTTTTAATTTACTCCATTCCGCAGAAACTTTAATTTCAGTTACATCTCCACCTTTTTCAACTGCGGCAAAATTCATGTTTACTATTTCTTCCCCTTTACGGCTAAAGCTTTTAATAATGGCTTTCCGCATTTCGGTAACAGCATCATCGTAAGGGATTACGTTTGATATTTTAAAGAATGCCGATTGCATGATCGTATTGGTCCTGTTTCCTAAGCCAATTTCTTCAGCAATTTTCGTAGCATTGATTATATAGAATTTGATTTTATGATCAGCAAGGTATTTTTTAATGTGGTTCGGGAGATGGTTAGGTGTTTCTTTCTCGTCCCAAATGCTATTTAATAAGAAAGTTCCACCGTCTTTTAAGCCATACAACATATCATATTTTTCAAGATATGAAGGTACGTGGCATGCAACAAAATCCGGGGTATTTACGAGATATGTTGAGCGAATCGGATTATCACCAAAACGTAAATGTGATGTAGTAATCCCACCTGATTTCTTTGAATCGTATGAAAAATATGCCTGACAATATTTATCAGTATTTTCACCAATAATTTTAATTGAATTTTTGTTGGCACCTACCGTACCATCCGATCCTAAGCCATAAAATTTTGCTTCAAAAGTACCATCGTTTGAAACACTCATTTCAGGTTTCATTGGTAATGATGTAAAAGTAACATCATCCACAATACCCAACGTGAACCCGTTTTTGGGTTCTGCCATTTCAAGATTTTCAAACAC
>JBNLCS010000565.1:0-3156 GCA_050303935.1 Bacteroidales bacterium | reverse complement strand
AGTAAAATCGATAGGAATGGTTATTTTGCAATACCTGCATAATGTAGGCCCGTTCTTTATAAAGGTAGAATTCTGATAATTCGTTAAACTTTCTAAGTTTAGCACCATGATATCCCCCTAGCGACTTATGGTAATATGAAGCCCTACTGTTGGCGAACGGATTAGATGCTGAGATATCATATACCCTGTAATTGGTGGCAAAATTCAGTTCCCTAAAAGCTATTTTTTCTCTTTCAATTTCTTGTTGGGCTGCTTTCAGACCACTTTTTCTTCCTAATTTTGAAACTTCCTGTTCTATGGTTTGAGCAAGCTGCGGGTTGTTTCTTTTTTCATATTCTAAGATATCCAGATCGGCTTTTTGGGCTTTATATGGATTTTGGTATTCATATTTATCTACCCAGTAAAGATATTGAGAACCTCTTTTCTCATTATTTAAATATCTTTTGTCTACCGGCCAGAGATCAATAACTATAATACCTCCAAGTAACAGTACAAATGCAGTTTCTTTAACTTTTTTCAATAAAAACAAATATACGATACTGGCAGTAACCAACATAAAAAGGAGACTACGCATCACATCTTTCTTGAATATTGCAATACGTGCGTCAATCAGGGCACTCTGCATTCCTTCATATTGTGCAAGTTCACGGGGATTATTGGCAGCCTGGTCAAAAGCCTGGTTAAATTGTTGTTGATCACGTGAGCTTAAGAAATCGAACCAAGTAGTTGGGGATATGTAAAAGAGGAAAAATAGCAAACTAATAGCTCCCGAAACATATAAAAACCTTTTCTTGTCAATATTGTTTCCTCTAATTAATTTATTTACAAAAATAAAACCTAGCAGGGGCATGGAAACTTGTACAATGGTAAGTGTCATCTTTGTGTCCCTGAATTTATCGAATAACGGAAAATGTTCAATAAAAAAGTCAAGTATAGCACCGTTTTTCATTGATAAAGACAAAGCAAGAATGCTTGCCACCAAAATAGCCCATTTTAACATATCTTTTACGAGGAAAAGTCCTAGAAGGAATAAAATAAAAACGGAGGCACCGTAATAAAAAGTTCCACCGGAAGATACTTGTTCACCCCAGTATCCCGACATCTGGGCTATTGACTGACGATAATTGGGGTCGACTGATTTTAGTATATCTTTATGATTGCCAATAGCCTGGTTACGTCCACCCTTCACATTTGGAATAACAACAGACCATACTTCGCCCTTGCCAAGGCTGTAGTCTGTTATATAATCTTTGTCCAGGGCATCTTTATTGGCATCTTCTTTGGATTTCATGTCAGAAACTATTGTAAGCTCGGATTTACCCCGGATAGTATATTTCCCATATTCATTGGTAACAATAAGGTTGGATATAGTAGGCAGTATACCAATACCTGCTGCAACAATTAATATTGCTGAGGTTTTTACGAAATTTGGGAACTTATTGTTTTTAATATGTATAATCAATTCCACGATTATGATGGCAAAAATCAAAAAGAAATTGTAATATGTAATTTGCACATGGTTAGCAGAAAGCTGCAAGCAGATAAAAATACTTAGCAAAGCTGCTCCGCGAAGCATATTGCGCCGGTAAGCAAATAAAATGCTACCCACCAGCGGGGGGATAAACGATAGGGCATGCACCTTGGCATTGTGCCCCGCCATGAGGTAAAGGAAATTATAGGCCGCTAGTCCGAAGGCTATTGCCCCAACGATAGCAACCTTAAAATCTGTTTTGAAACATAAAAGTAAAATATAGAAGCCAATCATAGAAATAAATATGTACCCTATGGGACGAGGAATGACCCTCAAAACAAAGATTTTAATATTATTTATAAGATTAGAGTTTTTTGTTGATATTTGATACGCTGGCATACCTGCAAATGTGTTACCTGCCCATAATGGTTCTTCATTAAATTTTGTTCTGTAGTCGGTAATTTCTTTGCTCATGGCAATATGTTGTTCAATATCACCTTGCCTGATCAAATAGCCGCTTAACTGAGGGGTAAAGTAAACTGTACTAAGGACTAAAAATATGCCAATTGCAATTAAATGTGGATATGATTTTTTTAAAATAGGGTTCATAGTTATTATTTTATTTTATCATGTGAAAATAAAGGATAATTTTAAAAGATTAATAAAAGGCTATCTTTTTTTAAATTATTTAATTGAATTTTTACTCAATATATTTTTTATGTGTGATACAAATTCCTTTTCTCTTCTATTTATGGAAAAATTTTCAATAATATGTTTTCTGGCCTGGACACCTATATTAAAGGGTGCCTTAAAGGCTTTTATCAAAGAATCATTAATTTGTTCTTGTTCATTGGTTTTAACTATAAAGCCGTACTGATCAATAATAGAGGGTATTGAAGATACATTTGATCCAACCGGGATGCATTGGCATAACATCGCTTCACATAATACGTTTGGCATTCCTTCAGATAATGAAAATATACAAAATACTTTAGCCTTTTGGTAATAAACAACCAGGTTATCAATAGTTGTATCGGGAAGTATTTTCAGGTTTTCTGTTAAATGAATATTTAGTTGATCCAATAATTCGTTTTTTATTCCAATTAAAACAAATTGTTTATCCTGGATTTTTTTAGCTGCTTCAATAAAATATCTAATCCCTTTAAGTTTAAAAGTCCTTTCATTAGGTACTTTAGCAACCATAATCGCCATGTCTTCCTTTTGTGTTTTTTCCATTGGTTTAAAAATATCACTATTATACCCGTTGTATAACACTTTTATTTTTTCAGGATTTACATTGCTAAAGTGGTTTATTCCTCCTTTGATAACTTCACTTAATCCGAACGAATTTTCATAATAGATTAAACTATCATGATTAGGCATTAACAGGTCGGCAATTCTGAAAGTATATTTAACTGCCATACTTCTAATTCGCCTTGTATGTGCACCATAATTTAATTCAGGTATACGTGCAACATCAAATCCACCAACAATAACTACCAGTTTCTTATTAAACAGTTTCTTAAAAAGTCCTATTAAAGCAGTGTGCCAGTCGGCAAAACGAATTATGTAAACCTGATATTTTCGCCCGTTAAAAAGTAGAAAAAAAAATAATTGAAATATGGATGCAAGATAATTTTTGGCTGAACTAGTATTTATTTTAAAAGTATCGCATGTGAAGTTTT
>JBNLCS010000564.1:0-8359 GCA_050303935.1 Bacteroidales bacterium | reverse complement strand
ACTTATGGTGAGGATCCTTATTTGATGTCTCGTATGGGTATTTCTGTTGTTAAGGGTTTACAAGGGCCGGTTGATGCTAAATATCGAAAATTGTTAGCTTGTGCAAAGCATTATGCTGCTCATTCAGGCCCGGAGTGGAGCCGCCATGAGTTAAATCTGAATAATGTAAATCCAAGGGAATTGTACGAAACATACCTTCCTGCTTTTAAAGCTCTTGTGCAGGAAGCAGATGTACGTCAGGTAATGTGTGCTTATCAACGATTAGACGATGAACCCTGCTGTGGAAACACAAGGCTCCTGCAACGAATTTTACGTGATGAATGGGGGTATGAGTATATGGTTGTATCTGATTGTGGGGCTATAACCGACTTTTTTACAAGTCATAAAGTATCGTCCGATGCGGTTCATGCAGCATCTAAGGGAGTGCTTGCCGGGACTGATGTAGAGTGTGTGTGGGAAAATTATCCCTATAAAACCTTACCGGATGCTGTAGACCGGCTATTATTAAAAGAGGAGGATATTAATAAAAGTTTAATGCGTGTTTTAATAGGCCGTTTCGATCTGGGTGAGATGGATGATGATAATATTGTACCATGGACAAAAATTCCACCAACAGTTTTAAATAATGACAAACACAGGCAGCTTGCATTGGACATGGCACGCCAGGCAATGACTTTATTACAAAATAATGACAATATTTTACCGTTGTCGAAATCTGTAAAAAAAATAGCAGTGATTGGTCCAAATGCTGATGACGAAGAAATGTTATGGGGGAACTATAATGGAACACCTGTTCGTACCATTTCTATCCTTGATGGTATAAAGACCAAATTGCCCTCTAAAAATATTTTATATGATAAAGGGTGCGATTTAGTGGAAGATAAGGTAACACAAACTTATTTCGATCAGTGTACTTTTGATGGTAAACAGGGATTTAAAGCTACATACTGGAATAATCGTGACCTGGAAGGAGATATTGTTACAACTCAGCAAATTATCAATCCAATTAAAAAGACTACGGCAGGTCAGCATGAATTTGCTTCAGGTGTTAAACTTGAAGGGTTTTCAGCTATTTTCGAAACAGAATTTGTACCGAAAATAAGTGAAGAAATTGTATTTAAAGGTGGGGCAACCGGCTATTTTGAATTGATAATTAACGGTGAATCAATAGTAACCTATAATAACTGGCGTACCTTACCTTCCAGGACACCTTATAAAGTTGAGGCAGGGAAAAAGTACAAAATTGAAATACGCTATGCACAGTTGAATAATTGGCAGGCTAACATTGAGTTTAACTTTGGTAAAGAGGTAGATGTTGATTATTCAAGCCTCATCAAAAAGCTTAAAGGTATTGATTTGGTGATATTTGTTGGTGGTTTGTCTGGTAAACTTGAAGGTGAAGAAATGCCAGTGACATATCCTGGTTTTAAAGGTGGGGACCGGACCAATATAGAACTTCCATCAGTTCAACGCAATTGTTTAAAAGCATTGAAAGAGGCCGGAAAAAAAGTAGTTTATGTGAACTGTTCAGGTTCAGCCATTGCTTTAACCCCCGAAACCAAATCATGTGATGCCATTCTTCAGGCGTGGTATGCTGGGGAGTCGGGCGGACAAGCTGTCGCTGATGTATTATTTGGAGATTACAATCCGTCAGGAAAACTTCCCATTACTTTTTACAAAAGTTCTGAACAACTCAAAGATTTTGAGGACTATTCTATGAAGGGAAGGACCTACCGTTACACAACAGGGCACCTTTTTCCATTTGGTTTTGGGTTAAGCTATACCAATTTTGAATTTGGCACAGGTATTTTAAGCAAATCAACAATAAAAACTGATGAAACGATTGAATTAACAATACCGGTAAACAATACCGGTAAACGTGACGGTACGGAAATTGTCCAGGTATATGTGCGCAAGTTAAATGATATAGAGGGCCCCATCAAAACATTAAAAGGATTTGAACGAGTTGATATTGCGGCAGGAAAAAATGAAAAAGTAACCATTCAACTTTCTCCTTCGGCCTTCGAATTTTATGATTGGAACCAACGAAAAATGGCTGTTACACCAGGTGATTACGAGATATTCTATGGTAATAGTTCTGATACAAAAGATTTGAAAACTATAAAAGTTAAAATTTTGTAGTGTATTTAGCCAGTATAATTCATAAATTATCATTCGATATAGAACATTTTATGAATTATATAGGTTAATAATAGTGTTTAAACAATTTATTTATAGATTGTTATAAGGATAAAGAAAATATTTTATATTGAAAAAAAAGTAAAAATGAAATACATTTTTTATATCATATTTTTCTCACTTGTATGTTGTACCAGCAATGTTAAAAAAGAACAAGGGACTGAAATTTACCAAATTGCTTTAACTCCGCCTATGGGCTGGAATTCATACAACACATTTGGCATTGACATAAATGAAGAAAAAGTAATAAATGCTGCTGATGCCATGGTAGAATCAAAAATGGCGGATGCCGGTTATGAATATATTGTAATTGATGATGGTTGGCAAATAGACAGGGATGAGAATGGGAAAATAATTGCAGATTCAGTCAGGTTTCCAAATGGAATAAAACACGTTGTTGATTATGTCCATTCTAAAGGCTTAAAATTTGGAATTTATACTGATCTGGGTACATTAACATGCGGTAGCTTACCAGGAAGTTATGGGTACGAAAAAATAGATGCCCAAACATATGCCGATTGGGGGGTAGACTTTATAAAAGCTGACTGGTGCAATACAGATGGATTAGATACCCGCACCCAATATAAAATAATGAGTGATGCTATAAAAGCAACAGGAAGACCAATGTTGTTTAGTATATGCGAATGGGGTATTTCCAGTCCATGGGAATGGGCAAAGGGTATTGGTTCTATGTGGCGAACAACCAACGATATTCAAGACTGTTTTGACTGTGTACGAAGTTGGGGAGGTGCCGGCTGGGTACCTATTTTAGAGAAAAATGTGGATCTGGCCCCTTATGCAGGTCCCGGATACTGGAATGATCCTGATATGCTTGAAGTAGGCAATCGTGCTTTAAATCCAACAGAATGTCGCTCACATTTTTCAATGTGGTGTATGTTGGCAGCCCCACTTATGGCTGGGAACGATTTGAGTAAAATGAACGATACAATCAAGGACATACTTACGGCCCCCGAAATTATTGCGATTGATCAGGATCCGTTGGGTGTTCAGGGAACACGTGTTAGGAATGAAGATGGCCTTCAGGTTTGGCAAAAACCATTACAAGACGGGTCAGTTGCTGTTGCATTACTTAATATTACTGATTCTGATGCCCCCATGTATGTAACACTTGAGGAAATTGGCTTTAAAATGGGAAAACAAAGTAGCGTGCGTGATTTGTGGAAAAGGAAGGATCTGGATACCATGGTAGATACATTTAAAATAGTTGTAGAAACACACGGGGTTGTAGTATTAAAAATTAAAGGTGAAAAAGCGCCGGTATCCGAATTAAAGTTTAATCAACCTTCGGTTGTTATCAATAAGGGTAATCATAACATAATTTCATTAACAGTTATTCCTTCAATCACACCAGTTAGCATAACTTCTTCAGATGAAAATATTGTTTCTGTCCAAATTGCAGGTGTTAACAAATATCGGTTAAAAGCGAACACAGAAGGTGAATGTGAAATTAATGCTGTTACTTCAGATGGTAGAAAAAATGCATCTTGTAAAATTAAAGTTGTTCCTTCCAATATACCAGCCCCATGGAAATTCGATGAAATAAACGATAATAAAGCTTCTGCTACTTATGATGATGGGGTTTTTAATATTGAAGCCGGTGGAAATGACATATGGGGCTCAAGGGACCAATTTGGTTTTTTACATCAAAATGCAAGCAATGATTCTTACATCTCGGCCCATATTATTTCACAAACCAATTCTCATCCATGGGCAAAAACAGGTTTGATGTTTAGGGAAAGCGTTGCCCCTGATAGTAGATTTGTTATGTTGTGCCTTACACCAGGGAATGGAATTTCGATTCAGTGGCGTGATAGTACTGCACAATCTTGTAACAAAAAAGATTTCGGTAAATCTGAAGTACCCGTTTTTTTCAAACTCGCGAAGACAGGTTCAACATTTGTGGCTTATAAATCATTGGATGAATTAAACTGGAAAAAAATAGGGGAAATTTCACTAGGGCAACCTTTTCCTGAAAAATACCAGGTTGGTATGGAAGTAGTTTCGCATAGCAGCCACATGTTAAACGAGTCAAGGTTTGATCAGGTGGATCTTGGATTAATAGGAAACAGAAAGTTGTAATTTGATAAAATATTTAAACGAAGTGAAGATGAAAGCAAAGAAGAGTTTTAAAGTGATTACAAATTGGTTTTTATACATCGTATTTGCAATAGTATTGTTAAATACTGAAATAAAAGCACAATCGTATACGGAGTGGTATAATAATGCACAGCAACGTATAGATACATTAAGGAAAGGGGATTTTGGCATTCAAATTTTTGATAAAAACGGACAACCATTTTCCGGGAATGTTTCAGTTCGTATGAAAAAGCATGAATATCCATTTGGTATTGCTTTTGATTTTTATGAAGGGCCGGCCAATGCAGTTATGGGAAACAGCTATTCTACCAGTGAGACTGTAGTATCTGAAACGGATCCTGAAATTTATCAGTCTGAAAGGTGGGGCGATTATCTGGCTTATGCCATTCCTGTAGAAAATGGTAAAGAATATAAGGTAACCCTGAAATTTGCTGAAATATTTTTTAGTTCAGGAAATTCCAGGGTTTTTGATGTTCATATAAACGGTCAATTATTTCTTGATACGTATGATGTTTTTACCGAAGCAGGAGGTAACAATGTAGCTAAAGATACATCCCTGGTTATAACTTCTTCTAAAGATTATATAAGCATTGAATTAACTGCGCTGATTGATAATGTTTCAATTAAAGGAATTGAAGTATTGGAGGTGGGGACTTCCAATGTAACAAGGATTAATTGCGGGGGAACATCTATGATTACGATAGATGGAAACCAGTATGTAGCAGAAAACGGATATTTTGATCAAAACATATCTACCGTTGCAAGCAAAGAAGATTGGATGAAAGCGGCTATGTATAAATATTTCAATTATGGTGTTACAGGTAATTCATTTAAATGGAGCGGTATACAACCACAACATACTGAACCAAATTACACAAATTTTGAGAATGCAGTGCGCTGGACCCAAAAAGTGGGCTGGGACCTTCGTGCCCACACGTTGCTTTGGGGTGGTAATGACGATCATTCAATGCCCGGTTGGGTAAGAAGCCTTCCAACACCAAAAGCAATTATTGATACATGTAAAATGAGGGTTACCCGGGAAATGACAAGGTATAAGGGCATAGTTAAGGAATATGATGTTATAAATGAACCTCTACATGCAAATTATGTACAAAACAATTTAACCGGTGATTCGTTGAACTGGCTATGTTTCAGGTGGGCCAAAGCGGCAGATCCTGATGCCGAAATTTATATAAATGATTACCAGATTGTTTACAATTGGGGGGATACTGAAAAATACCGTGACCTTATTTTGAAGATACTGGAGATGGGTGGTCCGGTTTCTGGTGTTGGTTTGCAGGCACATTTTTGGGATTGTTGCAGGCCAAATGTGGATGAGATTGTGAAAAATGTAAATATTATTGCTGAAACAGGTTTGCCAATAAAATTTACTGAATACGACTGGGGAAAAGATCTTACACACGAAGAACAGGTGGAAGATTTTCTTAAAGTACTCACAATTGCATTTTCCCATCCTTCAATAGTTGGAATGATATGTTGGGGTTTAAGCGATGATGGGGCATGGAGAGAAAACTCAGGCTTCTTTGACGCTGAACATAAACCAAAACCGGTGGCCGACACTTTATTATATTATACAAAAACTAAATGGGCCACAAACTTCGATTCTCTTTTAAATAGCAGTAACACGATGGAATTTAACGCGTATTACGGGGATTATACTATTGAAGTGTCGTTTGGTGATACTGTAAAAGTATTCACAATACCTTGCCTGAAAAAGAATGCTGATTCTGTTTTCATTTTGCATGAATCCGATGCTAAAATAAAAGGCCCGGAGTATGTTTCAACACAGATTTTAAGTGATACATCATTCTCTGTTTCATTTGATAAACCCATTATGGAAGGGTCAATTAGCAAAGGGGATTATAAATTCTTTTCAAATACCCCCTTGCGCATTCAAAATATGAAAGTTGACCAGGCAGACTCAAGCACAATTTTGGTATTCCTGGACAATAAAATTACCCCAACGGATTATTTAAGTATCCATTATTTTCCTGGTAATTTGTCTTCCACAGATGGAGGAAAGTCAGCCAGTTTTGGTCCCGAAAATGTTATAAACCTTACAACCGGCTTGTTAAGTGCTTCAGTAATAAACAATGGTATTAACATTCAGGCTGAATTTAGTAAAAAGCTTCAAAACCTTGTTGAGAATGAATCATTCTTTACCATTTTGGATAATGGGCAGGAAATTGGAATTACGAATCTTGAATACGTTGATAATGATTCAACAAAAGCAATATTTACCCTTGCTACAGCAATGACTAATTCAAGCAGGCCAACTATTGGTTATACCGGGGGGACATTACAATCAGTCAATAATTTTAAATGTCAATATGCAGATAATGTATCGGTAATTAATAAGTGGCCAAAACTGGTAAGTGCTGAAGTTAGTTCTACCGGGACCAGGGTGATAACCATTTTTGATACGGAGCTTAGTTATGTTCCTGATAATATTGATGCATTTACCATTATGGTGGATGACCAGCCGGTTGTTTTGTCTGGTGTTTCGGTTACAGGAAGGGATTCAAGTAAAGTCACATTTAGGTTTTCAGAGGTTATTTCCGCAGGTCAAAAAGTTACCCTTTCTTATGAACCGGGAACGGTAATTGGTTTGAATGGTAATCAACTAACAGAAATAACAAATAAAAGGGTTACGAATAAATTGGAGACAACAATTGATGATATCACATCTGATATGTTTACAATTTACCCTGTGCCTGCTATTGATAATTTGAAAATTGTAGGTAAATCATCACCTTATAAGGTAAGTCTTTTAAATAGTCTTGGCGTTGAATTGTTTTCGGGGGTTTCGGAAACAGCATTGTTTGATTTGGATATACAAGAATACAACAGGGGGATTTATTTTATAAAGGTAACTGATAATAAAAATCAGAATGTTGTAACGAAAATTGTATTTGAATAGTGTTTTATTTTTAAAAAATTGATTATATATTTGAAGTTTCTGAATTGGATAAAATAAACTTTTTGTAAATAAAGAGTTTTACTTATTTAGAAACTGGCTAACTTATAGAAATAAGAAAAGATAAATTATTATTATAATGAATTTAAACAGTCCCATTAGATTACCTATTTATTAATTAAAAACAATTATTATGAAAAAAATTCTTTTACTCACAGTAAGTTTATGTATGATGTCATACATGATTAATGCGCAAACAAATTATGCAGTTCAGATTTCAGCAGACGGAACATCGTTTTATGCGAATGCACTGGATGAGGTCATGGTTTCCAGCTTTACCATAGAAGGTTGGGTTAAATTTGACGGTGCTGCTGCCGCTGTTGATAACTTTACAGCGATCGTTGATTTTCGTGACGCGTCAAATGGAGGTTCCAATGCTCTTATTTTTAGAACTCCAGATGGTGCCACAGATCTTACCACCAGTTATGAATTTGGGGGATGGGATTATGTAGGAGCTGAAAATATTGTTCCATTAGATGAATGGGTCCATGTTGCTGTTGTTGTTTCAGGAGATGACGCTCTAGCAAGTTTTTATATTAATGGAGTACTAACAGGAACCGATGATTCTTATGCTAATTTAGGCTCTGAAGTTGCTTTAGGAGAAAATATCAGAGTTGGCGCAGGCCTGAGTACTGAAATCATCAGAACATTCATTGGTATCTTTGATGAGATAAGGATTTGGACTGTTGCAAGAACTGACGATGAAATCAGTGAAAATATGTCAAAGGAAATTGACCCGGAATCCGAAGGATTATTGATGTATTACAAATGCAATGTCGATGGAGAGACCCTTATAGATGAAACCGGTAATTACGATCTTACCGCTGTTGGTACAGATTATGAATTTGTTGAAGATACACCTTTTGAAACAGTATCAATTCAAAGCATCGATAAGTCGCTAAATCTTCGGTCATTCCCAAATCCAGTTATGGATGTGTTGAATTTTAGCAAAGATTTTCAAGATGCTGTTGTAAGAATATATGATATTACAGGTCAGCTAGTTGAAGAAAAAGTTATAAGCTCTTCTTTCTTGAATGTTGCCAA
>JBNLCS010000563.1:0-5080 GCA_050303935.1 Bacteroidales bacterium | reverse complement strand
CAATTGAGGCAATCAAGGCGGTTTCTTCACCACAAACAAATGCTCCTGACCCCATCCTTATTTCCAGATCAAATGAAAAATCTGACCCAAGGATTTTTTCACCAAGTAAACCTTTTAAACGTGCCTGATCAATGGCCATTTGTAAACGTTCAACTGCCAGGGGATATTCGGCCCTAACATATACATAACCTTGTTTTGCACCAATTGCAAAAGCACCAATAACCATACCTTCAATAAGGCTATGCGGATCGCCTTCAAGAATACTTCTATCCATGTAGGCACCAGGGTCACCCTCATCAGCATTACACAATATATATTTGGTATCAGCATCATTTTTGCTCGCAAACTGCCATTTTAAATAAGTTGGGAACCCAGCCCCCCCACGGCCGCGCAAACCAGATTCTTTCATTTCTTCAATCACTTTTTCGGGCGACATACCCAACGCTTTGGCAAGGGCCTGGTAACCATCATTGCCAATATATTCATCAATACTGGTAGGGTCAATTTCACCACAGTTACGAAGTACGATCTTGGTTTGTCTGTTAAAAAACGGTATATTATCTGTCTTAGGTATTGCCCTACCGTTTTTGTCATCCCGATTTAATAATCTTTCTACTACCGTGCCTTTCTGAATATGTGACGTCACTATTTCTTCAATATCATCGGTTTTCAGGTCCTGATAGAAAGTATTATCTTTTGTCATAATCATAACCGGCCCTTTAGAACATGGTCCAAGGCAACCGGTTGCCCTGATCTTAACATCAGTAATATCCCTCCTGGCCAGTTCTTCGCTCATTTTATTCATAATAGCAACTGAACCGGAAGCAATACACCCACCCCCCATACATATACGGATTTCTTCGCGATATTCACTGCCTATAGTAGCACGTTCAGCTTTTTGATTATCACGAATTTTGTTTAGTTCATTAATTGATATTTTATTCATTCAGGTTAGTTTAAGAAGTTCTGTAATTGTTTAAAATTTCACTCACTTTTGAAGGTTTAACTCGTTGATAAACCTCATCATTGATCATAATTACCGGTGCAAGGCCACAAGCGCCAAAGCACCTTCCGGCACTTATTGAAAATAAACGGTCATCAGTGGTCTCCCCCACTTTTATTTTTAGTTCTTCCTGTATTGCTTGTAATACTTCGTTAGCGCCTCGTACATAACAGGCTGTTCCCAAACATACCCTTATTTCGTATTTTCCTTTTGGAACAGTTGAAAAATAAGAGTAAAACCCCACTACTCCAGCTACCTCACTGTAAGGTTTTCCCAATTTTGCTGAAATATGTTTTACGGCTTTTTCAGGTAAATATCCAAACAAATCCTGGGCTTTCTGTAAAATAGGTATTAGTGCCCCATCCTGTTTGGCAAGCCCCTCAATAATAGTATCAAGCTGTTGCATTTTCTCAAGCTCAAGTGCTTTGTCTTGTTCAACGTTACACATATCTGTTTTTTTATGGTTTGTAATTAGAAGCTGTTAAAATATTTATTATATATCTGAGCTTAAAAAAAGTTGATATGTTATAGATACATGTTTTACTTTCTAAATTATAAGCATCATAGCCACACCCCTATTTATCGCTAATAAAGATAAATACAGATGTTTTACAACACATTGGTATAAATAATTTTCAAATTGATCGGGGGTTACCAGATCTTTTTTGGTTTTTGGAAAAACACAACCGATCTGCTACCACATATCGCCCTTCCAAAAAAACCAAAAAAATTGTGAACATCAACTTCCAGAATAAATGAAAGGTCCCGGTTAACGCCACCGGTATTTATTACATTACTTGTATAAACGTTGTCAGTCAAAGGAAGTTCGGGACCTTTGGCCAACGGTTGTATCCCATATTTAATTCGCAAGCCAAAGGTAAGTTCAAGAAGGTCAACCTGAACCACACTTGCCCCAAACCCTATGGCCAGTTGATAATGTTCTTTATTGAAATAATCGGTGTTATCTTCAAAATTCACCTCCCCAACACCATTATTTTCTGTAATTTCATTTTCAATATCAAGATGGTGCAACATAGAAATTGTTGCACCTATTTCAAAATACCCTGTACCGCCCATCAATTTGAAAAAACCGCCATACTCATTGCTAACAACCTTCAGGTTTTTGGTATACCTTGTTCCATTTGCATTTACCCAATATAACTGGCTAATCCCCTGCCGGGAAACTTCTGCCGAAAAATCAAAATTGTCCAGAAAAGCTGCTCCCAACTGAGCCCCGTACATATATGACAAATTAAAAAGTCTGGGGGCAACATCAAAATGATCAAACATGGTTTTGTTTACCAGATTTGAAGTGCCTATACCAATTTTGGGTGTAATGTGGAACCAGCCCCAAAGTGAGTTACCGGCCCGGGTTGTGTTTAAACTGATAACAATTAGCAACAACAAAAAAGCTCTCTTTTTCATGTCTTAAGCCTACTGTTTTTTTTCATAATGTTACTTAACATTTGTTCTCTATCAAATTTACGTAAATAATTATCAACATATGACAAGTATCAGATAATTTGTGCAATTGATACACTATTTTTGCCCAAAACCATTGAATGCAAAAAACCAACCAAATAAAAGCCTTAATAGTCCTTTTAGGAGGATTGTCATTCATGTGTTTTTCTGCCGTATTAATCAAATCTGCTAACGCCCCGGGAGTTGTAACCGCTTTTTATAGAATGTTTATTGGAGCTGTTGCACTGTGCTGTCCCTTTCTTTTTTTGATCATAAAAAATAGACCTAAGCTTCCACGAAAAGGTATTATACTTGCAATTTTAGCAGGTATATGTTTTAGTTTCGACATGGCACTATGGTCAACCGGAGTTGTTGCCAGCAATGCTACAATTCCTACCGTATTTGCCAATACGGCGCCAATTTGGGTAGGCATTGGCTCTGTATTGTTATTTCGGGAAAAACATAAAAGAGGTTTCTGGATAGGATTACTACTAGCTGTTTCCGGGATTCCAATAATAGTTAAAAATGACTTGTTTATATCGAACGGAATTATAAAAGGAGCTTTACTTGGATTAGGGGCTGGTGTTTTTTACGGAATTTATTACCTGATTGCCCAAACCGGACGAAAATTGATTGATACCCTTTATTTTTTGGCTATCAGTACGATATCTTCTGCCATAATACTTGGAATTATTGTTGTTTTAACAGGATATAGCTTAACTGACTATGATCCATTTACTTATAAAATATTTCTTGCATTAGGACTAGGGGTTCAGGTTATCGGGTGGTTTTTAATCAATTATGCACAAGGTTTTATACCGGCTTCAATAGTGGCCCCTACTTTATTGGGACAGCCGGTTTTAACAGCTATACTTGCAACATTCATATTAAAAGAACAGCTTACCTTTTGGCAACTTTTTGGCGGATTTATTGTTATTGCAGGTATTTATGTTGTTCATTTTTCACGGAAGAAGTAAACCAATCCTGAACTTTTTCCTGTTTTGAAAACGATAGGGGATTAAGCAGATATTTTAAGCATTTATATTTACCATTGAAACATCCATGCACTAACAACCTTCACAACAAAAGCATGAACAAAATAGATGTTCCAGAATCAAATAATATTAAATGCTAAATACATTCTTTATATTTTACTATAAAAACATATCTTTAATTAATTTTGTTCGAATGAAACCCTCATGCACTGATGCTCACAAAAAGAAATGAACCGAGTTTACGAGCTCAGCGAAGCCAAAAAAAATGAGGGTTCCACACTTAAAGAAGATCAATGATAATGTGTTAACTGCATATAATTGAAAAATAGATGTTTAACTAAAAATATATTCGTGTGAAACATTGGTTAAATTAACATCTACTTAAATTATTCTTAAAAAGAATACCATAAATTCAAATAATTTTGAAATATAGATTTTTTTAATACATTTGTTTTTTACTGATGAAAAGTTAAGTTTACGTAATTTATTTTAAATGTTAGCTACTATAAAGAAACATAAAGTTAAAACAGTTTAATGGTTTAGTAGTAAAAATTGGGATTATTCAAAAGAGAACTATATAAATACATATTAATAAATTACATTAAGAAAAGTCAGGAAATAAGGTTTATTTCTTGACAAATATTTAAAAATAACTGCAATGAAGAAGCTACTGATAGTAAAAACATGTATACATGTAATAGGAGTGGTATGCCTTTTAGGAACGATAAGCTGTGAAGATCCTGAGGAACTGAAAAAATACAAAGAAGACCCTCCATGGCTTGGTGGTTCCAGTATTGAGACCTTGGAAAAATGGACAAATGAAAGCAACGGGAGCCTGGATAGCAGCTACTCAATGTTTTTAAAGCTTATGGAAGTGTCTGAATATGAAGAATCCATAGAAAAAAGCTTATTTACCCTTTTTGTGCCATCCGACAACGCTTTTGAAAAATTTTTAAACAAACGTGGAATTGACTCCATTGGGCAATTGGATATTGAAGAAGCCCAAAGGATATTCACGTTGCATATTCAAAGAAATCCTTTATCTAGGTATTATCTTGTGTACGACCATAAATTTGACGTGGTACAGGATGAAGAAGGGGAATATGGCCCATTATTTTTCAGGCAGCCAACGTGGTCAACTGCTGAAGAATATTCAGATACAGTGAAATATTTTGAAACATACAAGGGTGAAGTTTTAAGCATTTATGGAGATTTAAAATATGTACCTATTTTTTCAACAGAATTGATGAAGGCCATTGGCGGCACGACAGATGGTTCGGATTATGAGTTTATTTGCCGGGATACCAAATGGAGCAAATCAGGCTTGAACTGGCACAATTCGGAAATTCTCAAAGCAGAAATACCTACATCCAATGGTTTTATTTATATAATTGACAGGGTTATTGAGCCACCACCAAATGTTGATGGATATCTTCAAAGAAACCCTGATAAATATGGAACATTTTATGACATTATGCAGCGCTTTGCTACATATGGAAACCGTAAATTAGATAAGGACAGGGAATATTACATGTATAAAAAATCTTATCAAAATATTTATGATCTTGCAAACGAAGCCGGTTCCTTCCCCGGGCATTTACAGGAAAAAGATATTTTTACC
>JBNLCS010000562.1:0-7986 GCA_050303935.1 Bacteroidales bacterium | reverse complement strand
ATGAACCTAACAAAAGCTGAGGAACAGATCATGCAGATTTTGTGGAAACTGGGAGAAGGAATGGTTCGCGATATACGTGAAAAATTCGATGATCCTAAACCGGCAAGAAATACAGTATCTACCATTATACGTGTTTTAGAAAACAAGGGGGTTGTAGGCTATCGTCAAAATGGGAATGCCCATATTTATTATCCATTGGTTTCAAAACGTGAATATTCAAAAAAACAGCTTTTTAATTTGATGCGTGATTATTTCGATAATTCTTTTCCTCAAATGGCAACCTTTTTTGCGAAAGAAAAAGACTTAAGTGTAACAGAATTGGAGGAAATATTAAAAGAAGCCAAAAAAGAATTGCGAAAACCTGATAACAGTAAATCATGAATACTATTGGAACATACTTACTGCAAATGAGTTGCTGGCTGGTCTCATTTTGGCTGGTTTACGTGGTATTGTTAAAAAACGAAACATTCTTCCGGTTAAACAGGTGGTTTTTAATTATTGGTATACTGTTTTCCACTATAGCACCATTAGTACCAGTTACTTATAAAGTCTATAATACGATTGAACCTGCTGTCTTTACTTTATCAGAAAGTATGTCAACGGTAGTAACTTCACCATCTTCCTCTGTTGAACCTGGAATAGAAGTAAATTATTGGTTGATAATTTACCTTTTTGGGTTTATTTTTTATCTTATAAGGTTTATCAATCAACAATTTAATCTTTATCGTATCCGAAAACAGAGCAAGGTGATTATGTTGGGTAACCTAAAGGTTTACCGGACTGAAAAGGATATTATTCCATTTTCTTTCTTTAACAATATTTATGTTAGTTCAAAAGTGAGCAACAATACTGAATTAGAAACTGTTATTGCTCATGAAAAAGTCCATATTAATGAGCGACACTGGGCTGACCTGCTTTTGCTGGAAGTGGCCCGTACTTTTCAATGGTTCAATCCATTGCTTCAATTTTATCGTAAGGCCATGATGCAAAACCATGAATACCTGGCTGACATAGGAACCATTGGGTTTGGGGTGAGTGCACGCACCTACAGGGCTGTTTTGGCCAACCAGATGTTGGGAAACCAGGTTGTGAGTTTTGCCAATAGCTTTACTTTTCGCAATTCAACAAAACGATTATTAATGATGAAAAGAGATAAATCAAAACCAATAAAGCAATTAAAATTTCTGTTTATTCTTCCATTTGTAGCCCTCATTATTATGGGGTTTGCCAAACCGGAATATGTGTTCTTAGAAAATACCAACATAGACGTAATTCATGAAACAGTTAATGGGAAAGTATACGATCAATGGGGTGATGCTTTACAAGGAGTAAAAATTACTACAATCTCGAACAGTGTTACTGCAACTTCAGATGAAAACGGAGCGTTTACCCTTAAAACATTTCGTAATGAGAATGATATTTCAGCTTCAAAGGATGGTTATAGTTATACAAACAGTGTATTCAATAAGGAGAATAAGCGATTAGCAGTTCTTATGTTAAAAAACAAGGAATCACAATTAAATACATTAACCATCACAGGACAGGTGATCGATGAAAAAGGTATTCCACTCAAAAATGCTTTAATTACCATTGTTAGGACAAATGGTCAGTTGGTAAGTAAAGTAAAATCTGATAATAATGGGAATTTTTCAATTTCAGGAGCTAGAATGAGTGATATTATTGCTGTTTCTTGTATAGGATTTGAAACCTTTAAAACCAACGTGAATAATCAGCAGGAAATTACGGTTCAATTAAAGTTAATACCAGAATCGGTTTCAATTAATAATGCAACTTCATCTACAACTGATAAAATTAAAAATCAGAATGAAGACATCATTCAAGGAACTGTGTTTGATGAAAACGGTGAAAAAATCATAGGCTGTAACATTATAAAGGTAGATGACAACGGAAGATTTTTATTCGGTACCGTATCGGATAAAAACGGATATTTTCGTATGAATGGGGTAAATCCCGGTGACAAATTAATGATCAGTTTTATCGGATTTAAACAAATAACAACGCAGGCTTCAAAAGAAATGTCCATTACAATGCATAAAGAAGATATAGCGTTAGAGGAGGTTGTTATAACAGGAAATAAAACGAAAGAAGTACCTTTAAATGATAGAAAAATAGAAGTTTTTGTTGATGGAAAAATATTTGTTAAAGAGCTAACGCCTGATTTTAATTATGAAAAAGCTGACATTAAAGAATTTGGAAATCTGATTAATGTTGCTCCTGAAGACATCAAGACGATTGAAGTCCTTAAAGGTGAAAAAGCAAATGCAATTTATGGTTCAAATAGTAATAAAATAATTGTGGTCATCAAAACAAAGGATGGTGCAAATTTGAAATCACCGGCCCCAAAACCAACGTTATTTAATTCAGGAGAAAATCAAAAGTCAGAATATCCCCTTGTCATTGTAGATGGAAAAGAAACGGATTTAAAATGGAAGCCGGATCAGGTGTTGAATGAAATTGGTAATGAGAAAATTGACAAAATTGAAGTTTACAAAGGGGAAGAAGCCAGAAAAAAATATGGAGAAGAAGGTAAAAATGGTATTGTAGAGATAACAACAAAAAAGGAAAAAACAAATAGTAGTGGCAATACTGAAACCAATGAAGTTTTTATTATTGTTGAAGATATGCCCAGATTTAGTATTGATGGCATTAATGGGTTCCGTGAATATATTGAACAAAACATAAGCTATCCTTTGGAGGCGATGGAAAAAGGGATATCCGGGAGAGTGTATGTTCAATTTACCGTGAACAGGGAAGGACGGGTACAAAATGCTAAAATTGCACGCGGTGTTCATCCTCTATTAGATGCCGAAGCGCTTCGTGTAGTGGAAGGTTCACCTTTGTGGATACCCGGTAAACAAAGGGGGGAGCCTGTTAATGTCCTGTTTACTTTTCCTGTAAACTTTGTACAGAATTAAACAGATTACCATATACGTGGAAACCCGGTTAGTAGCCGGGTTTTTTTCACTTCTGATGATTATAATTGCAGTACACATTGTTAACAAATCAGAATGATTTAACCCCAGGCCAATTTTTCCTACAAAATATTTGATCTAACACGCACAGAATATTGATTAACTTCATGTTGCAAAGAATTATCAATAACAAATAATGGTTATTATCAAAAGGTTTACCAAAAGATAATTAACACGTCAAAAACTGCAAATAATTGCTTTACATTATCAAGACCATTTTGATTGCAATTTCTATCTAAAAGAATCGAAGCTTTTTTTTAAAATTTCTGTTTAAAGGTTATATATGATTAAAACCATACTTTTTTGAAAATAATTTCTTATCTTAATAGTAAGTTATTGGAAACGAATGAAGGGTATCTTTACAAGGAAAATGATTATGTTGAAATACGTTACTAACTCTTATTTATGGTTATTATATTTAGTACTGTTCTTTTCTCTGAATGAGTATGAAACCCATGCCAAAGTTACCTCAAATTCAGCCCACTTTGAAAGAATAACTACAAAAGAGGGTTTGTCACAATCTACTATTAATGTCATCGTTCAGGACAAAAACGGATACATGTGGTTTGCCACTTTTGGAGGATTAAATAAATACGATGGATATGCTTTTAACGTTTATAAGAATATTCCAGGTGATAGCACAAGTTTAAACAGTAACGACGTAAACGGCCTTTTAGAAGATAATAATGGTTTCCTTTGGATGAGGTTTGGGTCACCATCAGGCCTATGTAAATTAGATCCTGTAACAGAGGAGTTCACTCGATACAAACAGGATTCTAATAATGTTAATAGTATAAGTAGTAATGCTTTACACGATATAATCCAAGACAGTAAAGGAAATATCTGGATTAGTACAAATAAAGCAATTGACTTATATACTGAAGTAATCCATAATGGTGTAAAAATTGAATCATTTTCTCATTTTGATATTTCTGCTATTGAGGGGGCTGTAACTAAAATTTATGAAAACCGGCAAGGGGATATTTTGCTATTTGCTAATTCTATTTACAAGTTAGATATTAACACCCATTCAATTTCAAATATTTCATCAAATATACCTTTAGGGGTAACAAACAATGTTACTTCAATTAATGAAGATAAATCAGGAAACCTCCGTTTAGGAAATTATTTTGCAGGGAATTCTTTTTTTACATATAATAAACAAACCGGTACTTATAACTATGTTGTGGACAATAAATTTAGCGTATCTCCTGAGGTAGGAAATTTTATTGTTGTTGACCATAAAAACAGGTCGTGGATTGGTACAAATGGAAACGGGCTTTATATGCATGATCCGCAAACAAATAAAATATTAAACTTTAGGAACGATGAAAACAATGAGAATTCCCTGAGCGATGATAACATAAACGTAATGTACATTGATAATTTTGGGATATTGTGGATTGGTACAACTAGCCAAGGTATATGTAAATATGACTTTTACAAAAAAGCGTTTGAACATTACAAGTCAGTTCCGGGAGAAGATAATTCATTAAATGGTAATGTGATCTCTTCAATACATAGTACTACACCGGGGGAGTTATGGATTGGTATGGACAGGGGGGGAGGGGTAGACCGTATTATTTCCCTTGGCTCTGAACAAGAGCAGTTTATTCATTATAAGAATAATCCGGCTAATCAAAACTCAATTGGAAGCAACTATACCTTATGTTTGGTACAACGTAAAAATGGCGATGTATGGGTAGGCAGTGCTTATGACCACGTATCCAAAATCATACCACAACCCCCAGGTTCTTCCAGGCCTCCAGCAATTAGAAGATATAATAGTATTTACTGGACTTTTTCAATAATGGAAGACCTCGATGAAACACTTTGGGGAGGTTCGTGGGGCAACGGGATATGGAAATATATTGAGCAAACCAATAACTTTTTTTATTTCAGTCACAATCCGGATAACCCAACCAGTGTTTGTGATAATGTTATCTGGTCAATTTTTGAAGATAATATGGGTAACCTATGGATAGGAGGACATGATAATGGGCTAAGCATTCTGCCTGTACATGAAAAGAATAAGACTGCTCCTAAGTTTATAAATTATTATTATGATGAAAATAACACCACGAGTATAAATAGCAAAACCATTAATTCTTTTTGCCAAAGTATGGATGGAACAATGTGGATTGGAACCATGAACGGATTGTATAAAACAAAGGCCAATATTTTTGATACAATTGGTTTAAAAAACCTGGAATTCAGTTCTTTTCATGAAAATGACGGTTTGCCCAGTGAAGGAATAACAGGAATTCTTGAGGATGATCATGGAAACTTATGGCTAAGCACCGCAAACGGGATTTCTAAATTTAATACTTCTGATACCACGTTTAGAAATTATAGCGAATCTGATGGTTTGCAAAGTAACGAGTTTTGGCACAATGCCTACTTTAAAGATATGAATGGAAAAATGTATTTTGGCGGTCAAAATGGATTTAATGCATTTTATCCTGATAGTATTAAAGAAAACCCGTTTAAACCCATTGTGAAAATTACTGAAATAAAGCTTTTTAACAAATCAGTTAAAATGGGGCAATCCGTGAATGGTGATGTTATTCTGTCTAAGCCCTTAAGTGAAACAACTGAAATAGAACTTTCCTATAAAAACAATGTGGTTACGTTTAATTTTGTAGCATTGCATTATGCCCGCCCGGAGAATATAGAATATGCTTATAAAATGGATAATTTCGATCAGGAATGGAATTATGTTGACAATAAAAGAGATGCTACCTACACAAATATGGACGCCGGAGAATATATATTTCGTGTAAAGGCGACAAATAACGATGGAATATGGAATGAAACGGGTACTTTTTTAAAGATTGTTGTTACCCCTCCTTATTGGAAAACATGGTTGTTTAGAATCATTGTAGCAATTATTTTTATCGGGATTTTTACTTCAATTTATGTAATCAGGTTGTCATCGTTAAGAAAACAAAAAACAATTCTCGAAGAAGAAGTTAAAAAAAGAACGCTTGAATTAAGAAAAACAAATGAGAATTTAAAACAGATTAGTCAATTTGGACAAAAGATTACAGCTACATTAAATTATGAATATATAAATAAGCTTGTTTATGATTATATTAATTCATTCGTTGAAACGTTTGACTTTGGAATAGGAATTTATAATTCAAAAAAGGATGTTATTGAATACAGACTACCTTATGAGAAAGGGAAAAGGATTGAACCTTACATACGTGAACTTTCGAATACAAACAGTATCACAACGTATTGTTTTATTAATCAAAAAACCGTGGCAATTAATGACCTTGAAGCAGAATACAAGAATTATACAAATTTTATTCCTGCTTTTGCCACACCTTCTATTCCAAATTCCCTGATAAATATCCCGCTTACGGTTGAAAATAAAAAAATTGGTGTTCTGGCTATTAACAGTACTAAGAAAAAGGCGTTTTCTGAAACCGATCTTATAAACCTTCAATCCTTGGCAGCATACATTGCCATAGCACTTGATAACTCGGTGGTTCATGAAACACTAAGGGAAAGCAATAAAACTCTTGTTAGAAGACAAAAAACAATTGAAGAACAAAGTGAACAGTTAAATGAAACAAATACCCTTCTGGAAGAACGCCAGCAACATATTGAAGAACAGGCTGAGGAATTAAGGTCGCAAGCAGAAAAATTAAATGCTGCCAATGAAGACCTTAAAAAGTTGAATGCCACAAAGGATAAATTATTTTCCATAGTTGCCCACGATCTTAAAAATCCGTTTTCTACTGTTCTAGGATTCACGGATTTACTTATCCAAAGATGGGGGAAAATGGAACCAAGTAAAATTAAAAACCTTATAGAAATTACACATTCCTCATCCAAAAAAATATATAGCTTGTTAGAAAACCTGTTACAATGGTCAAGATCTCAAATGAGAAATATAAAAATTTCTCCCGAATATTTAAATGTACATAATTTGGTAAAAGAAAATTTTGATTTGCTTCAAAATACGATGGAGCAAAAAGGCAATAGAAAAGAAATAAATGTTTCAGAAGACCTTGAATGTTTTGCTGATAAGCAAACTACCAATACTGTAATAAGAAATATTTTAACCAATGCAATTAAATTTACAGAGAATGGCACTATTACAGTATCTGCCGAAATGTTATCTGATTTTGTACAAGTGTCAATAAAAGATACTGGAGTTGGTATTGAAGAAGATAAAATAAATACTTTGTTTGAAGTAGAAAAATCAAAATCTACTGCAGGGACAAAAGGGGAAGAAGGGACTGGGCTGGGATTAATAATCTGCAAAGAATTTGTTGAAGAAAATGGTGGAAAAATATACGCGCAAAGCGAACTAAATGTTGGTACCACAATAATATTTACGTTGCCATTCAAACCAATCAAAAAATAGTTGTTCATTCGTTTAAGGGCATATTAGGCACCTCAGTATCATTTCCTTTTGTAAAGGATGTTTCACTAGAATAAAATTTACCTGCATTATTGGCTTTACCGAGCTTCGGTTCATGCGATTCATTTCACTTTTGCATGAATGAGCAATAGGGTGTGGGATGCAATGCGGGAACCGAATAGCCGAATGGCTGTGAGCACACACAAGTAAATCCCGATTTAGTATTTGTAATAGTTGATCTTGTAACATCCATGTTAGGTTCATGTCTTTGTTGTGAACGTCAGTGCACGGATGTTTCATCAGATAATAATTTTAATTTTTAGCAACAAAAACGGGCAACCATATTGGTATGCCCGTTTGCTAATAAAAATTTAACCTAATTTACTACTAACAACTATTGTATAACCAATATTTTGATTATTTCCGTTTATTTGTATTAAATATATACCTTTCTCAAGTCCTGAACTAATCTCATTTTCCCCTGATACCAGGTTATCAGTTTCGTATACTTTCTTTCCTTCTATGCTTAATATATCAAGTTTGTAACTTTCGTTGTTGTCGCTCTCGATATATATTTTGAAATCACCATTGCTTGCTGGATTCGGGTAAATAACA
>JBNLCS010000561.1:0-8774 GCA_050303935.1 Bacteroidales bacterium | reverse complement strand
TATACGAATGGTCATTTGGAAGTATTAGCCAATTTGTTTCATGCTGAAGGTGAATTGTGGTTGGCTAAAAAAGATTATATATTAAGCAGGAAATTTTTTGAAAAAAGCCTCATATTGTTTGAGTTTGTTGATAAAGAATATAAAACATTCTCTGAGGAAAGGCAAGGTATGATGGCCATGATAAAAAACAGAATTGAAGAATTATGTAAACATGTCTAATATAAATGTCTTATTTGTCAGGCTTAGACTTAAAAAATGTAGTGTGTTCGGAATCTGTTGGTCGGACTAATCCTGCTAACTTGCTTGCAATTAGTTTATTTGTAAATTTTCCGTTTATTGAGTGCCCTCCTGTATCTGGCTGCATTTTCATTATGCTCTCTTAAGTTGGTGGCAAAATTATGATATCCTGAAAAATCTTCTTTGGCACACATATATAAATAATTGTGGTTTTCATAATTTAAAACTGCATCAATACCTTTAATAGAAGGATAACAAATCGGACCTGGTGGTAACCCGTCGTTCCTGTATGTGTTATACGGGGAATTTATTTGCAGGTGTTTTCTTAGTACTCGTTTAATGCCAAAATCCCCAATTGCGAATTTAATGGTAGGATCTGCGTGGAGCCGGATATTTCTGTTTAATCTGTTTAGGTATAATCCGGCTATTCTTGCCTTTTCATCATTTTTATGTGTTTCCTGATCAACTATGGATGCAAGTACTGAAACTTGTATAGCTGAAAGGCCTATTTCTTTTGCCTTTTCAAGCCTGCTTTCATTCCAGAAACCCAGGTATTCTTTATGCATACGTTCAATAAACTCTTCGGCTGAGGTATTCCAGAAAAACTCATATGTATTAGGTATAAACATCGCAGGAAATGTTTCTTTCGTGAAGTTATATTTTTCATGGATGTTATTGTCATTTAAAATTTGGAGTATTGAACTGTCTGAGGCTTCAATTTGTTTACTTATTCTTTGTGCAAGCTCATGGGGCAACCTCACATTATTGAATGTTACCATTACAGGTTCTTGCCAACCTGCCCGTAACATATTAACTAATTCGTTATTGTTTATGTTGTTTCTAATCTTATACTTTCCTGGTTTTATTTTATTTGGGTAATTTTTTTTATTGCATACCCATAAAAAAGATTCCTTATTAATAATTGTGAGTTTTTCTTCTAATATATTATTCACCTTGTTAAAATCAGAACCGGTAGGTATAAATATGTATGCCGGTTTTTTGTCTGGTGTTTTAATGTTTGCTTTATATACTCTGTTATAGATTGATACACCTTTAAAAAAGGCAAATAATGCTACAAATAAAATGAATGTGGAAGAAAACTTTAATAATACCTTTTTTGTCATTTTTATTATCTATCTATACATATTAATTAAAACGGCATATTGAAGATATTATTTTTTAACGCAATTACAATCAATTTGGTTATCTTGAATCAATAATATGGATAGATTGGTTAATTATTTTTCGTTTTTTAAAATAGCCGATTTTAATTTTTCTTTTTGTTCTACAGACAATTTAAATGTGTTGTTTGTTTCGGTTTTTCTTTTTAAATGACGTAATCCATGGTTGATTGCAGAACTGGCAATTTTAAAATCACGGCAGGGCTTGCAAATTGCCATGTGAAATTTTAATCGCTGCTTTTCTGAAAAAGTAAGCTTTTGATGATGCGATTTTGATATTTTTAGTGTTGCCTCTTCACAGGAGTATATCATTCGGTGCATTAAGCTTTTTGAATTCGTTGATTTTTTGCCCATAACTATACCTCCATCCAGTTTTTTTCCATACATTCCCGTAATTGTAAGCGTGCCCTATGTAACATTACCCATAAATTAGACGTGGTAATTTTTAAATGCTTACAAATTTCTTCATTTTCCTGTTCTTCCATTATTTTCATGGTAAAACAATCCGACAATTTATCCGGTAGGGCAGATAAACATTCCATGAGAGCTTTTTGAAACTCTTCCGATTCAATTTTGTTTTCAACATGTGACCAATCTTTCGGTATTCTTCCTTCTTTCCAGGCGCCTTTATTCTTCCCCTTTTCTATAAATGGGGTATTTTCAAATGAACTGTCATTTGTTAATTCTTCGGAAAATTGCTCATTGCTTGTAGATTTTTTTCTGTAATGATCTATTATTTTTCTTTTAAGAATAGAAATAAGCCATGTTTTTAAACTGCTTTTTCCTTGGAAGTTGTTGATTCCTTTTAATGCAGAAAGAAAGGTTTCCTGTACAAGGTCTTCAGTCAACACCTGGTTATTTACACGTATAATTGCATAACTAAACAGAATATCACCATATTCATCTACCCACATTTCAGGTTTTGGTTGTTCCATTTATGAATCTTGTATGTTTAGGTCGGTATAAATTTTGTGTTTACCGGGTTTGCTCAATAAAAAAAACAAAGTTAGTATAACAGCGATGTATAAAAAAGTTTGATCACCACTCAAATAATATAAAACCGCTGATATTATACTACCAAATTCCACTAAGCCAAGTTTCACAATAATAGAAGTTAAATATTGTTGGATTTTTTCATCCTTGTCAGGTAGTTGTATTATTTTATTTAATTTTTGTTTTAACAAATATTCACTGCCCGGAATAATTAACAGGGTTACAAAAATCATGAGGTATTGTAAGTATATCACAGCTTCTATATTATTAATAAAAAACTGTTGTTTATTTGTTGTGAGGAGATAAAGCAAGGAGATAAGTATTATTTGAACCAATAACGAAACAAAAAATAACTTGTTCACTTTCTTTAATAATTCATCTGTGTTTTGTGTATTAAAAATCATCTTATCAAATTAATATGCCCTGGCAAATAACACTCGTTGTTTTGATGGTTTTCCGCTAAACACACATTTACCATCTTCCTTTTTGTTACTTAACGGAATGCACCTGATAGTTGCTTTGGTTTCAGTTTTTATTTTTTCTTCTGTTTCAACACTGCCATCCCAGTGGGCTGATATAAACCCCCCTTTATTGTCCAATATTTCTTTAAAATCGTTAAAATTGTCAACTTCGGTTATTAAATTATCCCTAAATGAAACAGCTTTATTGTATATATTTTCCTGTATTTCATCAAGCAATTTAATAATTTTATCAGTAGCTTCATTTTGTCGGACTACTTGTTTTTCAAGGGTGTCTCTCCGTGCAATCTCATACGTTCCTTTTTCAAGGTCGTTAGGTCCAACAGCAATCCTTACCGGCACACCCTTTAATTCGTATTCGGCAAATTTCCAACCGGGTTTATGTGTTTGTCTGTTATCAAATTTAACAATTAAACCTTTGTTTTCCAGGGTCTGTTTAAAAGGTTCTATGTTTTCTGATATAGCTGCCAGTTGTTCATCGTTCTTATAGATTGGTACTATCACAACATGAATCGGGGCAAGTTTTGGAGGTAAAACCAGTCCGTTATCATCTGAATGTGTCATTATCAATGCTCCAATTAATCTTGTGGTAACTCCCCATGATGTTGCCCATACATAATCCTGTTTTCCCGATTTATCAGTATAAGTAACATCAAAAGCTTTGGCAAAGTTTTGACCAAGGAAATGACTTGTTCCGGCTTGGATTGCCTTTCCATCCTGCATCATGGCCTCAATACAATACGTGTCTATAGCCCCAGCAAATTTTTCATTTTCTGATTTGACCCCTTTAATTACTGGAAGTGCCATATATTTTTCAGCAAATTCAGCATAAATATCAAGCATTTGTATTGTTTCTGTAATAGCTTCTTCTTTTGTGGCATGGGCTGTATGGCCTTCTTGCCATAAAAATTCTGTTGTTCTTAAAAACATACGCGTACGCATTTCCCAGCGCACTACATTTGCCCATTGGTTGTAAAGTAAGGGTAAATCCCTGTATGATTGTATCCAGTTCTTGTAGGTGTTCCAAATTATTGTTTCTGATGTGGGGCGGACGATCAATTCTTCCTCAAGTTTTGCTTCAGGGTCTACAATTACACCTTTACCGTCAGGACTGTTCTTTAATCTATAATGTGTTACTACCGCACATTCTTTGGCAAACCCTTCAACATGGTCAGCTTCCTTACTTAGAAATGATTTTGGTATAAATAATGGAAAGTATAAATTTTGATGTCCTGTTTTTTTAAATAAACTATCCAATGCAGCCTGCATTTTTTCCCATATGGCATACCCATATGGTTTTATTACCATGCAACCCCGTACCGCAGAGTTTTCTGCCAAGTCTGCCTTTGTCACTAAATCATTGTACCACTGTGAGTAATTTTCATTTCTTCTTGTCAATACTTTCGCCATTTTTAAACTTTGGTATAATATTTGTTTGCTTATTAAAAACGATGCAAAATAACAAAATTATCTTATAATTGTAATATATTTAAAAGGGAGGATTGTTATGAAAACACAAATTTTATTATTAGGGTCAGTTCTGCTTCTGGCATCTTGTTCCTCTTCTTATTATTCAGGGGCGGAGTATGATGATATATATTATACGCCTGGTGAAGAACAAGTTGTTGAACAAGTAGCGGCTACAACGCCTGTTAGAGCAGTTACCCCGGCACAACAAAAAATGAATACAGAGGGTTTAAGTGATTATGAAAAATATTTACTTGAAAATAATGCACATCCTGTATACAGTGAACAGGATAATCCTGTAGTACAAAATGATTCAGCTTATAATGATTCATTGCAAGCTGGAAATTATGAGTATTATGATGACCCAAATTATGTTGGGGATGGATACCAGGATCAGGGGAATACTTATATTACCAACAATTATTATGACGATGATTATTCTTATGCATATCGGTTAAGGAGATTCGATAGGTATTATTATGATCCGTTTTATTATGATTCTTATTGGGACTGGAATTTTGGATATTATTCGTATTACCCAGGATGGAGCTTCAGTATAGGTTGGGGCTATCCATACTATAGCCATTATTATCCGTATCATTATCATAGTTATTGGTATAGGCCTTATTATAGTTACTGGCACAGCCCTTATTATAGTGATTATGGTTATTATTCTTATTACAGGCCATATTATTATTCCGATAAAGATTATACAAGGTATAGCAGGGTATACAGACGTGGCGGTGATACGTACAGGGCTTCTTCCGTAACGGGTGGTCAAAGAACAGGTACGGTTTCAAGAAGTGCTGGTACAAGATCGACTTCCACTGTAACAACAGGAAGCCGCAGAACAAATGCTGCATATGATGGAAGAAGTGCGTCAACAACACGATCTTCTTCGGTAAATAACACTTCTACATCCAGATATAGTAGTACTACATCAGCAAATCGAAGAAATTCGACCAGTACTACCAATAGATCTGTCCAAAGCGGGGAACAAAGAAGTACCACAACACGGTCTACATACAGTAATACGAATAGAAGGTATACGCAAAGCTATAGCAGGCCTACGTCAAGTAATACAACTTCAAGAACTTCAACTTCAAGGTCTTCTTCAGCAGCGCAAAATAGCTCTTCAAGGAGTAATAGTGCTAATTATGCACCTTCAAGAAGCAGGTCAACTTCAACGTATTCGCAACCTTCAAGAAGTTCCAGTAGCAGCAGTAGGCCATCATCCAGTTATTCGAGGCCCAGTAGCAGTAGCCGTAGTTCCTCAAGTTATTCCAGGCCGAGTAGTAGCTCCAGCAGTAGTTCTACATACAGCAGGCCATCATCTTCCAGTAGCTCTTCAAGAAGCTATAGTAGTCCGAGCCCTTCAAGAAGTAGCAGCAGTTACAGTGGGTCTTCTTCATCTTCAAGCCGGTCAAGCTCAAGTTCCAGTAGTAGCAGATCGTCAAGTAGTGGAAGCTCAAGAAGTAGCAGCAGTTCATCTGGAAGAAGATAGTTGTTTTTTAAATAGTATTTTGAACTTATAATTTAAACATTAAATAATCGTTACCATGAAACGAACAGGTATTATATTATCAATATTTTTGACATCAACTATAGTGTATTGTCAGGGAGTTTACGAAGGTTTGTTGTCAACTAGAAGCATTACCGGAGGCACGGCAAGATCTCTTAGTATGAGTGGGTCTTTTGGTGCGCTGGGTGGGGATGCTTCTGTGGCAAGCACAAACCCGGCAGGTCTTGGAGTGATGCGGAAATCTGTGTTTACGATATCTCCAGGTTTGTATTATTCAACAACAAATGCTGATTATGATGGAATCAGTAACGAAGATTATGAATATAAATTTGTCCTGGACAATTTAAGCTATATATTTTCCTCGAATACTGGAAATAAAGAAGGCTTAGTTGGTTTTAATTTTGGTTTGGGATATAATAAATTGAATAATTTTAGTCAACGAATTTTAATTGGGCCAAAAACGGCAAGTAGTTCTTTATTGGATGAGTTTACATATTTTTACAACATAAATGAAGCGAGTGAATTTTACGAATGGCTGGCCGAGGATGCAAACCTAATTTTTTATGATACAGTATATAATGAGTGGGCTAGCGATTTTACAGATTCAGATTACGGACAAGTTTTAGAGAAAACCATAACACGGGATGGCTATCTTGGTGAGTATCATTTAAGTTTTGCTTCAAATATTTCTAATATACTTTATGTGGGTGCCACCATTGGATTTCAGAGGTTGGAATATAGTGAACGTACCAGTCACTTTGAAAATGATGTGAATGATTTAATCCCGGTTACCACGTCTTTCGATTTTCGGGATCAAGTGAACCTTGAAGGCAAAGGAGTAAATATGAAATTAGGTGTGTTGGTAAAACCAATCGATTTTTTAAGACTGGGGGCCGCAATTCACTTACCAACAAAAATGAAGTTGGATTATAACTTCTACACAGATATATCGAGTGTGCTGGTTTTTGATGATGGAATTGAGCGAAATAATGCTAGTTCACCTGATTCAAGGGTTAATTTCCAAACTATCACACCGTTGAAAGGGTTATTTAGTATGGGGTTGGTTTTTGGAAAATATGGTTTGTTAAATGTTGATTACGAATATGTTGATTATACCAAAATGCGTATCAGGTCTAGCGATGAGTCTTTTTCGGATGTTAACAGGTCAATTCAGAATGAACTTGTGGAGACAGGAAACTTGAAAATTGGAGGAGAGTTTAATTTGGGAATGCTTGCTTTAAGAGCCGGATTTGCTCATTATGGAGATCCTTTTGCTGTTTCACATTTTAATTCCGGTCAGTTTCAGAATTCATTTTCCGGTGGTTTAGGTTATCGGAATAAAGATTTTTTTATTGATTTTGGGATGATGTTTTATAATAAAGATGAAAAGCACAGCCTTTACTATAACTCAGCTCTTGATATGGATGAGACAGCATCTTTTAATACAAATTTTGTGAAAATTTTAACAACAATTGGCTTTAAATTTTGATAATTTAAAATTAAGTTTTATATTTGCAGTACCGAGAGGTCTTTTTTCATGGGTAGGTTTTAGGTTAATAGGGTAGCAGTTCTTGCTACCCTTTCTTCTTTTATAAGGTTTTGTAACTATCTTTCAGTAACATGTTAGTGTTTGGACCTTCGTTAAATAACATATCAAGAATACTTAGATTGGGTATATAACCTTTTTTTTCAATGAATACCTGATTATAAGTTATTTCCTCATACATCAAATCCGGATGTTGCATTCTTTTTTTTGGGTGAATTTTTTCCCTGTAATCATAATATGTTTCGGGGGAGTGGATAAAGGAGGTGGTAAATTCCGGGATAAATTTACATTGAATAAAATCACATATAACTTCGATTGTTTTCAAATTAAAATCAAAAAGATATTTGTGCTTTTTTTCAAAGAATGGCAAGATTTCGTCAATATAATATTCGTAAAAAGGGGCAGAGCTGTATGCTGACATAATCCCTCTTTTATGTAATTGGGTCCAATTTGTGCTATAATCAATTTCAATTTCTGTGATCTGGGTTTTTGAACCTTTTTTTCTTTTTACAGGAATGTTCAGGATTAAAGGCCCGTTTGCTCCATAAATAACACACCTGTTTCGATATGTTTGTTTAGAATAATTTTCATGTTTCTCAAAAATAACATGGCCATTATAAATTTTTGAAAAGTATTGAATTGGACCAAAGTAAGCAGTAGAAAGGAGAAATGTTTTTTTTTCAGGCATCATTTTAAAGTTGGTTGATCATACCAGCGAGGTAACCTGCACCAAATCCATTATCAATATTGACTACACTAATTCCGCTGGCACAACTTGTGAGCATTCCCAATAGGGCCGATAAACCACCGAAATTAGCACCGTAACCAATACTTGTTGGTACAGCAATAACAGGTTTGTCAACCATTCCGCCAATTACACTGGGAAGGGCACCTTCCATACCTGCAACAACAACAATCACCCTGGCGTTGCGTATTTCTTCAATATTACCTGTAAGCCTATGAATTCCTGCAACGCCCACATCAAAAACCCTTTTCACGGTATTGCCATAGAATTCAGCAGTTAAGGCGGCCTCTTCCGCTACTGCTATATCAGATGTTCCGGCTGTTACAACAGATATATATGAATCCGTTTTGCCTGTTTCCTGTTTTTTTACTGAAATAATTTTTGATACATCATCATACATTGATTCAGGAATTTCTTTTAGTATGGCTTTATACATTTCTTTATTTGCCCTGGTTGCCAGTATGTTTACATTTTTGCTGTCCATATGCAGCATAATTTGTTTTACTTGCTCTATAGTTTTGCCTGCACAAAAAATAACCTCCGGGTACCCCGTCCTTATTTCCCTATGGTTATCAACCTTAGTGTGCCCAAGATCTGTGTAAGG
>JBNLCS010000560.1:0-3653 GCA_050303935.1 Bacteroidales bacterium | reverse complement strand
GTATCACAACATACCGTTACACACTTAAAAAATGTTCAATTGGTCATTCCGATTGACAATAACGTCATTTGGTTTGTCGATGCCGGCATATTGTGATGCCAACCTGGACTAAAATTATGTTCAACTTGTCATTCGTTTTGTCTATGGTAGGCAATTTAATTGACAAAGCGGACATCCTTTTTGTATATCTTGGTCAATCCGATAGACAAAATTGTCAATGGGTTTGTATAGGTTGGCCATTCACCTGGCGCGGACGTCCTTCGTCCGTGCCTTTAATAAAATGAGAACTAAAAAAAGTCCCACAAAACCCATTTTAAAACTTATTTTATTTTGAATAAATACCAATTATTGGTATTTTTGTTAAAAGAGTAAATTATGAATAGAAATACATCAATAACATTAGGAGAATATTTTGACACCTTCGTTAAAAACAGTATTTCAAAAGGCAGATACAAAAATGCCAGTGAGGTTATAAGGGCAGGCTTGCGATTACTGGAGGAAGAAGAAAATAAAGTGGCCGCCTTAAAAAGTGCTATTCAGGAAGGTATTGACAGTGATATTGCTCATGATTTCGATCCTCAAAAACACCTCGATTCTATAAAGTCGAAAAAGTTATCTAATGGCTAAATATTCACTAACCAATAAGGCTGTTGAAGACTTAACCAAAATATGGGACTATACCTATGAAACATGGTCGGAAAAACAAGCTGACAAATATTATAATATGTTGGTCAGTAACTTTGACGAATTAGCATTCAGTCCTGAATTAGGCAAGCATTATCAAAAAATCACATCAAAGCTATTTGGTTATAAAGCAGGTAAACATATTATCTTTTATAGAAAGCTAAGTCCTGGCGAAATTGAAATTACAAGAATTTTACATGAAAGAATGGATTTAAAAAACCATATTCTTGAATAAATTATTAACTGTTTTACTAATTAAAAAGTCCTACAAAACCCACATTAAACATTTTTGTTTTCTACATTTCTCATGGTTTAGGTATACTATCCCGACTTTCGATATACCTTATAAATTCCCCACAAAATGACAAATTCGCCAGTCAAGAATATCAACCAGGGAAAACTTTGAGGGATATAACTAAAAGCGATATCTTTTGTGGCCTCGTAATTTAAAAATTTAGTCAGTACGCCATTCAATTTCAAATATCTAAGATAATCCCAAACAAAAGCAATAATTTGAATAACAGAGCCAGTGATAAGTATGGTTATTTCCCATTTTGCAGGAAATTTGTTATTTGTAGGATTGAAATAAATAATTACTACAGCCAGCAATACCATTGTTAATGCTGAAATAACCGGTGCAATTACCGGTCCCACCCAAGTTGTAGGTATTAAAAAAAGTATATCCCATGTAAGTAAAGACTCTGGCCAGTTTAATAATAATTTCAGAAAGACATAATAAAAAATATCCCATACCGCAAAGGTGTAAAGAAAAACTGCAAATCGTTCCCATTTGTTTCTACCCGCGATAATTCCAATACCAATTAACAGAAATAATGTAGCGGCTTCACGTCCTATCTCTGTAATTACATGGTGGCCTGAAATGGGTACCAAAGGAAATTCAAATCCACCTTCGTAATATATTGCCCGTAAATAAACCACGACTGCACTTTCAAGATAGCCCATGGCTATACTGAAAATGGTAATCCATAAAAGGTTTATCGAAATGTTTTTATTTGCCATAAAAAATAGTATTTTCTCTAATCAATAATACAATAATGGTACAAGTTAAAACGAGTACTGTTTTTTATAAAATATTTTAACAATATTTACCAAAATTTTATGCTGAATATGGTTTATCCGGAGAATTTCGAAGAAAAAACAAATTTTACCTTAATTAGGCAATGGTTAAAAGAACTATGCCTTGGTGAACCTGGCAAAAAAGCTGTTGATGAAATGTCATTTTCAAATGATTTTAAAGTAATCTTAACCCAACTTCAGCTAACCCAGGAATTCAAACAAGTTTGTTTGCTTGAGAACAACTTTCCGGCCGATCATTATGAAGATTTCAAAGAATCTTTTAAAAAAATAAAAGTTGAAGGTACATATCTTGATGAATTAGAAATTTTCTATCTTGGAAAAACATTGTCTACCATCAATGCTATCATTAAATTCTTTAAAATAAGAAAGGAAAAATACCCCGAATTATTTAAGTTATCACAAGACATTAATGATTACCCGGACATCACTGACCGGGTAAACGAAATAGTATCAAAAAATGCTAAAATAAAAGATAACGCATCCCCAGGACTTAAGGAAATCCGAAACACCATTAAATCAAAAGAAGGAGAAGTTACCAAACGTATACATCAAATTTTTAAAACAGCAAAATCTTCAGGTTGGGCTGATGAAGATGCCTCGGTTTCAATTCGTGACGGAAGACCGGTGATCCCTGTTAGTGCAACGAATAAAAGAATGATAAAGGGATATATTCACGATGAATCATCCAGTGGTAAAACAGTTTATATTGAACCCACTGAAGTAATGGAAATAAACAACGAGATCCGTGAATTGCTCTATGCCGAAAAGAGAGAGATAATAAAAGTCCTGATATCGTTTACAAACGATATCAGGCCATACCTTGAAGAAATTTTATTAGCAACTGATTATATAAAACATATAGATTTTATTAGGGCAAAGGCACTGTTTGCAATAAAAATCCCTGCCATAAAACCTGTTTTAGGATCATTTCCTGTTATTGAGTGGAGTACGGCATTGCATCCCATTTTATTTATCAATCATAAAAAAGAAAACAAAGAAGTTGTTCCTTTAGACATTAAACTTGATGCAAACCAAAGAATCCTTATTATTTCAGGGCCAAATGCAGGAGGAAAGTCGGTTTGTTTAAAAACTGTAGGAATTATACAATATATGTTTCAATGTGGCATGCTTGTACCCGTTAAGGAAGGATCAACTTTCGGACTATTTAACAATATATTTATAGATATAGGAGATGAACAGTCACTGGAAAATGATTTGAGTACGTACAGCTCACATTTGTTGAACATGAAATTTTTTACAAAAAATAACGATGACAAGTCATTAATATTAATTGACGAATTTGGCAGTGGTACTGAACCAAACATAGGTGGGGCTATTGCAGAAGCTATGCTTGAAAACTATAATAACAAAAAATCATTTGGGATTATAACAACACATTACAGTAACCTGAAACATTTTGCATTGTCTACTGATGGAGTTGTAAATGGGGCCATGTTATATGACACCCAACATATGAAACCATTGTTTAAGTTAAATATTGGGGGGCCAGGAAGCTCATTTGCCTTTGAAATAGCAAGAAATATAGGGATACCCGAAGATATATTGCAAAGCGCATCAAATAAAACAGGTGGCAAACATGTGGAATTTGATAAACACTTGCGGGAAATTTTGCGGGAGAAAAGATACTGGGAAAGAAAAAGAATGAATATCAGGCATGCTGAAAAACAACTGGAACAAAAAATTGAAAAATACAATTCCCTCATTGAAAACATAAACCTGTTAAAAAAAGAAAGTGTTGAAAGAAGTAAAAAAGAAGCTGAAGAAATTATTGCCGGGCTCAATAAAAAAATAGAGAATACCATACGTATAATTAAAGAAAGTAATGCAGATAAAGAAAAAACAAAATCAGC
>JBNLCS010000559.1:0-3464 GCA_050303935.1 Bacteroidales bacterium | reverse complement strand
AAAGTAATGCAGGGTCTTTTATTTCCTGGTCTTTCGTATTTTCATTAATTTTCCATTCCGAACGTGGTTTCATTTCATATTTTACTGGCCTTAATTTCATTATTCCTGATAAATTATCCTGGATATCTTCAATATTCTCTTTAAACCTCTCATCAGAAGGATAATATACCCCATTTACCATCAATGTACCCTCAACCTCAAGTTTATGCGTTGGGTTGGTAAGCCCTATCCCAACATTTCCATTGTTAAGTATGCGCATTTTTTCAGAATTGTTAACATAAAACCTGGTATCGGTATCCCTTTGTATCCTTATTGCCCAATTTCCATCAGAATCCAGAAATCCAATTGAAGGATTTGAATTGTTACCATCGGCATAAATGTAACCCTGACGGACATCCTCTCCATCATAAATTTTAATTCCACCAGCCCCTGTGCTGCCATACTTAAATCGTATATAATTGCTATTCCCTTCGTCTGCAAATCGAACATTATCATTGAAATGTAATTGACTTAAATAGTTAATAGCATGGTTCGTCATATGCACACTGCTACCAATTGAAAGTTTATACGAGTCTGTCCGTGGGTTTGTATAAATTCCCACAGAACCATACAATTTTGTGTTACCATTTACGTCTAATGCCTGTGTTGGGGCATTAACGCCTATCCCTACATTTCCGCCAGTGAACACAAATGGGTACGAACTAACTGTTTTAAAGGTAAAACCATTGTACCCCCCACTGCCAGGATCGTAAACAGAAATATTACTGCCATTTGGCCATATCACTCCTTCACCAGCCCCTAAATCATTGATTCTTAATGTATTTATCCCATCAATATCATCATTGGTCAGTTGTATCCTTTGAACACCACTATTCGAAGAGTAGAATAAATTTCCTGAAGATCTATTTGACCTTATTTCACCTGATGTCTCCATATCACCGTTAACATTTAAACGTTTAGAATTGGGTTCCGTACCAATTCCAACATTACCTGATGCATCAACTTTTATTTGCGCGTTTAGGTTTGAAAAAATTGCCATTATACCGGCAACTATAAAAAAATGAAATGTTCTCATGGTTTTTAATTTATTGACTTAATTTTAAGCGTTACTATTTTATGTTGTATTTTTTATTAATTACTCAATATTAGCAGTATGTTTATTTACTTATTTTTCAATTTTATCACGCATTATTTTGGTTATAAACTAACTTTTTTGAAATTTTATTACTAATATACTACTAACACAATCATACTAATTTTAAAATTTCAATTGTTCTTTTTTTATTGTTTTTTCATTTTACCGCATTTACCAAGCCTTAAATTAATTAACATATAATATTCATTATCAATTAGTTATAAAACCTTGTAAACAGGCAATAATTTTGTATCTTTTTCAGGAATATTACTTACAACAAACTATTTAGTTACTTTAAGTAAGTATTACCACGTAACAAATAAACAATACTTCTTTTAAAATGTCAAGATAACGGTAAAAAATTATGTTGATTTTCGCTAATTTAGAATAATATTAAATAAACGTTATGTTTCAATGAACAATTAAACTGACTTCAATTATACACTTACCCCTTTTTTGCCAGGCTATTGTAGTAAATATTATACAATAACAAGCAAAAATATTAAAAAAGGTCAGCTATTGTACTTCAAGCCCATTTAACAGGCTCGTAAATTCAAAATTTAATACCTTCCAAAATCCTTCACCATTTGTTTCATTCGTTTCTCAAGCTTATTGTCAATTGCATTGGGCAGCATTCGCCACAACCAGTTTCCTTCAGTGGTAGAGGGAAAATTCATACGATGGTTTTCATCCAGCCCCAGCCAGTCCTGCATGGGTATAATAGCTGTTTTGGCCACCGAAGCATAAGTTTTTCGGATAAATTCGAGATGACAATTTTCTTCAGTTAGCTGCACCCCGGTATACCTTTTGAAACGGTCAATCGTTTCTTTATCAGCTTCTGTGCGAAACCAGCCTTTCATGGTATTATTATCGTGTGTACCAGTATATGCCAGGCTATTGTATGTATGGTTATTGGGTACGTGCTGTAAAAACGGCATGTGATCGCCAAAACCAAACTGCACTACTTTCATTCCCGGCAGGTTATAATGGTCGCGAAGATCGTACACTGCCTGGTCAATCTGCCCCAAATCTTCGGCAATGAATGGCATGTGGGGGAACCTTTTCAAAACAACATCAAACAGCTTTTTACCTGGCCCTTCTACCCATTTCCCGTGCAAAGCAGTTTCGTGATCTGCCGGTACTTCCCAAAATGCTGAAAATCCCCTGAAATGGTCGAGCCTAAGTACATCAAAAAATTCCAGGTTTTTAGCAATACGTTGCAACCACCAATTATATCCATCCTCTTCCAGGGCATTCCAGCTATAAAGTGGCATGCCCCACAACTGGCCGTTGGCATTAAAATAATCAGGTGGCACGCCGGCCACGGCCTCCATGCTTTTATCTTGTTTTAGTCGAAACCAATGTGGTTGTGACCACACATCGGCGCTGTCGTAACTTACATATATAGGAATATCACCTACAATATCTACCCCTTTGTTGTTGGCATATGTTTTTAAATCAGTCCATTGCTGTAAGAATAAAAATTGACCAAAACATATTTTCTCTATAAAGTAGGCGTTATCAGCGGCAAACTTTTTCAAGGCGTTTTTGTCCCTGTCCCGATATTCAACTGGCCACTCGTTCCAGGACTGATATTTCTGGTGTTTTTTCAGGGCTACAAACTTGGCAAAATCATCCAGCCAGTAAGCTTCCTTTTTTTTAAAAATTCCAAACTGTTCCTTCAACTGAGATTGCCCTTGTTCTTTTAACCTGCCGAATGCCTTCTCCAACAAACTGTATTTGGCTTTTTCAGCATGCAGGTAATCCACTTCTTGTTTACTTTTTATTTTCCATGCTTTAATTTCTTTTTCGTTCACCAGGTCCAACGTGGCCAAATGTTCGGGATCAATAAACAGGACATTTCCTGCAAAAGCCGAATAGGAGCTGTACGGTGAGAAGCCGGTAAGCCGATCAGATATGTTAAGAGGTAAAATTTGCCAGTACTGTTGTTTTGTTCGGGAAAGAAAATCCACGAAACTGTAAGCGTCCCTGCCAAAGTCACCAATGCCAAAATCACCAGGCAACGATGAAATATGCATCAAAACCCCGGCACGGCGGTGCGGCTCAAAGGGCAGTCCCCGCAACAATGCAAATGGAACAGGTTGAAAACATTCCTGCAACTTAATTTGCTCATTGGTTTTTATTATTTGTCCAGTAAAACGGTTCTCCCATTTATAGGGAACAAATTCCGGCAGGTTGATTGTTGTTTCAGCCCAGTTGCAATCCTTTGGTAAACCGGCTGTATGTACAGGAAGTAATATCATCAGATAGTCATCGAGATATTTCCGGATAAAAGCAATAACATGGTCTTTATAAAGTCCGCGCACTT
>JBNLCS010000558.1:0-3164 GCA_050303935.1 Bacteroidales bacterium | reverse complement strand
CCTGATTTGATATTAGTTCATTGTTGTTGTCCCTCACAACAGCCTGATAACTCATTTTATCTCCCGTTTGTGAGAACAATGTGATGTTCAGGCCTATCAGTGTTGCACACATTAATAAAATTGATTTCATTTACTTTAGTATTTTATGATCTTAAATGTCTTTAACTCTTTTCCTTCCTGAAATACTTTAAGTATATATTGAGATGGTATTAAATTTTCTGTTACTATAACCGTTTCTTTCTCAAAAATTATACCTTCCAGTTTACGTTGTCCTTTTAAATTATAAAGTTGATAAGTCATGTTCTTTCTGTCAGGGTCTTCTATGGATAGAACTATATAAATTACGGCAGGGTTTGGAAAGATACGCATTGAATAATTTGGCAACGTAAGAATAGCAGATGTAACAGAAATTTCATAGGGTTGTTGCATACCTTCAATTGTATATCCGTTTTGATCGGTATTAACATTGTAAAACACCTGTCCAATGCTGTAACTTACAGAGCCATTATTGTTTTGTATACCACCTCCGGTCACAACAGTTGAATTTTGTGCCTGAACTGATAGCCTTCCTGTTATCAAAAGAAGTGCTACAATATGGAATTCTATCCAACGTCTCATAATTCTAAAATTGTTTTTCAAAGGTCATATGGAAATCCATTTTCGTCATTTTGGTGTGTTAAAACTCCTTATCATGGATGTTTATCTATTTTATTTACTACAAGGGCTTGATTTATAATCATATCTTTTTGTGTTGGTGGTTACTTTCGCATCAGATTCCTCTATGGCCTTTTCCGGTTCATCGGAGAACGTTTCATATAAATTATATAATTTTCAATAAGTATCTTGCATCAATTTGTGTACGAAAACAAATTAAAAAAGGTACATAAACGGGACTGTTTTATTGGATAAAAAATACATGTTTTTAAGTGTTTTTTCATCTCTTTTGGTTTCCAATACTTTATGGAAAATTTTATTTTTTCATTCTTACAAACAATAAAATGTATAAATTGTTTTGGGTCATTACAACTGAAACATTCCCGAATCATTTTTAAGAATTATAACTTTTCGTTTCCGGTTTCGTAATACTTTAGAAAAAGGAAAGGTTAAGAGGTCATATTTAATTCCGTATTTTTTGAAGATCATGTACTTCGTTAAGAAATAGCGTATAAAATAAAATGGGAAATTATGAGAAAGTTATTATACCTTGGAGTATGCATTGTTCTTGGATTTACATCATTACAGGCACAAGCGTCAAAAACAAAAGTTGAAAAAAGAGTTAAGGGCGAACCGTTTAGCCGAAATGCTATTTATGTCAGTATATTGGGTTCGACAATTCCGGCATCACTTAATTATGAGCATATTTTCACAAAATGGGGGGTATTTAATATTGGTACCAAGTTTGGTGGATTTTATTCCAAGTTTCCACAGGTAAATGAATTAACCCTGGCCAATGGTAGTTTTGATGTAAGCTTTTTGGTTGGACGAAAAAATAATTTATTTGATATGTCAATAGGATGGACCGGTTATTATGGACGCTTTTATTCTGAGGATCAGGCTAAAACTAAACATTACGGTATACCCACCAGTACGTTTGGCATGCATTATCGTTTTCAAAAACCAGGTGGGGGAGTGTTTTTTAAGGCCGGATTTACAGCAAACACATTGTTGTTATTTGCTACAAATGATTTGACAGAATTAGCAATTGGAAACGCTGCTATTTTTGGATTGAAAGCTTTAACAGGTGAAAAACCTACTTTTAATATGTTATCATTTGGTATTGGGTATGCTTTTAAAAAATGATATTAAACGAAACCATTATTTCTGATCTTGTTTAACAAGTATCTTCGATTATTACAAATAACATTGAAACATATTGGTTTTTAGGTGTTGATTGTTCATGGAATACCTTTAATTATTTTTTAAAATACTGTAAATTAGCTACGCACTAATTTTAAAAACAAATCTCTATGAAACATTTTGTTATTTTCTTAAGAAAAATATTGTTTCTGGTTTTTATGTCATTTGTTATTTCCAATGGGTTGTACGCACAAAGGTCAATTGAATTTACCATTGGATCTGGTGCTACGGCAGTAAACCTTGATGAGTTGGTTGACGTTGATGAAGTGGAAGGTGCCAGGGTTACCGATTGGAGTGTGTTTAATATGGGATTGGGTGGACAATATTTTTTAGCCCAAAAAAAATCTGTTTTAATTGGTGCGGAGTTGATGTATCATTATTTATATTGGTATAGTGTGGAAGTTCCGTACGGTATTTCTCCAATCTATCGGGAATACAATGTAAGTGCTTTACGAATAGCACCAATTGCCAGGTTTTCTTTGAATGAGAAATTTAAGATTGACCTTGGGCCTGAATTGAATTTCATGGATGGTATTAGCCCAGGAATATTAGTTTCTGCCAATTATTACCTGCACGTAAACCAAAAAATTACGGTCCCTTTTAAATTCAGAATGGATATTATCCGACATATTGTGTTACTTGCACCTGTTTCGTTAAATGTTGGGGTAAATATTAATCTTGAAAAGTAAACATCTTATCCATTGAAAGTTAATTTGATTAACTCCCTGTGGATTATCGAATATTAATTTCATTAAAAAAGTGTTATCTACTAAATTTTGATTTTCTTGAATATGCTGGTTCTGATCACTATTCGATAGTAAAGTGGTTTAGTTGGGCACGATTTCTTACTGCCATTGCTATCCGTTAGCGGACAACTGTTTGCAAACAATTAAGCCAATTTCTAAAACTTATTAAAAATGATTAAGGTTTCTTAAATAGACTTCACCTGATTTTGAATTTGTGTAAATTGAAGTAATTTTTCAAACAAAACTTTAATCTATGAAAATAATAATTTGCATCATTGGATTTTCTTTACTTCCCATCCAGATGTTTGGACAAAATAAATCCTTGAACCTCGATACAATAAAAATTAAATACGAGAACGATGTCAGATTAAAAGTATCTGTATATGAAGGCGGATGGCTTAGAGGAATTGATGGTTTTCCTGAAATTATTAATGAATGTAAATCTAAAATTGAGTTGCTCAAGGAAGAACTACCAATGAATAGAAGCTATAAATTAATATATACAAAGGAAAAACAACTAATAATAGAAACTATTTCGGATCGGGTATTTTATGAATTCAA